>JBMUAQ010000015.1:0-26506 GCA_049454855.1 Ilumatobacteraceae bacterium | reverse complement strand
CTCGCGGATGCCCTCGGCGGTGAGGCCGTGTCGGCCGACCACGCGGCTCAGTTCCTCCACCGCGACGACCTGGAGGCCGCCAAGAGCACGGTGCGACGGCTGCGCCCCGATGCGGTGCTGAACGTCGCTCCCGACGGGGCGATCCTCGGGGAGAGGCTGCACGAACTGTCGTCCCATGCGCTTCCCGTCGCGTTGCCGGCATGGGCGCGGTCGTTCGTTGACGCCGTGCGCTGGAGGTTCCTGAACGGTCCGGTGCCGCCCGGTCTGCGTGAGTATGCACGTCACAGCTGGCATGTCTCCAATGCACGGCTCAGGACGCTCGGCTGGGAGCCGCGGGTGTCGAACGACGAGGCGTACGTTGCCGGCAGCGAGGCACCGTGGACCGATGCGATCAGCGCGAAGCGACGACAGGAGATCGCCCTTGCGGGCTCGGTGGCGGGGGTCCTGGCGGTCGTTGCGGTGATCGGGAGGTTCGTCAGGCGCCGCAGATGATCTCGTCGAGCCCGGGCAACAGCACCGCGACGGTCCGGTGGTCCACCACGGACACGATCCCCACGGGCCGGTCATCGAATGCGACGAGCACGCCGGGTCCGTCGATCGTCGTGTCGATGTGTAGCGGCACGATCTCCCGGGCCGACGCATCGAGCGGGAGACTGTTGCGCACGGCATGGCGCACGCGTGAGCGGTCGATCACGCTCAATGAGCCGCCCTCGAGGAGATAGCGGAACTCGGTGTCGTCGTAGGCGGTCTCGAAGCTGCAGTTGTCCGCACCGGCGCCGCTCGCGAACACCGACAGGGACATGCCTGTGATGTCTGCGGCGCGCCGTGCCTCGTGGGTGGAGCCGTCGGCCGTGACGATGCTCATGGTGCCCCCGGCCGTGACCGCGCCGGCGTCACGGGTGCGGATGACGAACCAGCCATCCGCGAACTCCACTGCTGTCGCGCGGGCACCGCCCTTTGCCACGGGCACGCCGGGCGCGGGCTCGGTGGAAGCGGAGACCGCTGCCTGGTCGGGACCGTCGGGCACGCCCTTCGGCACGGCGACCCCGATGAGCACCGCGGCACCGGCGGCCCCGATCACCGCGAGTATCCCGGTGGTGCGGCGGCTCACGGGGGGAGGTGCCGCCTCGGCCGCGATGCGCTGCCGGTTCGCGGCGTGGACCTCGGCCGGGTGGCGCCACTCGCGTTCGTGCGGGGGCACAGGGGATGCGTTCCCGTTGTCGAACTCGTCGCCCGTCTCCACGAGACGCTGACACTACTTGCGTCCCCCTGCAGGGTGCCGTCGCCCCCGTGCGCTGTGTCGTGCTTGTACGCTTCGCAGCGATGGCACAACCCCCTGCGACCACCGGTCAGGACGAGTGGCTGTTGCTCTCCGACGGTCCTCTCGACGTCGGGCCCGTCCACGACTGGGCCGCGGCACACGACTGCGGTGCCGTGGTGCTCTTCAGCGGAACCGTCCGTGACCATGCCGACGGTCGCTCCGGTGTCGTCGCCCTCGATTACGAGGCATACGAGGAGATGGTGATCCCCGCCTTCGGGGCCATCGTCGCCGAGATCCGCACCCGGTTCCCCGCGACGAGGAGGGTGGCCATCCACCACCGCACCGGTCGCGTGCCGCTCGGTGAGTCCACGGTGGTGGTTGCCGCATCGTCGGCCCACCGTCCGGTCGCCTTTGATGCCGCCCGCTTCGCGATCGACGCACTGAAGGCGAGCGCCCCGATCTGGAAGAAGGAGATATGGGAGGGCGGGGAGCACTGGGGCACCCGCGCCCACGAGCTCGTTCCCCCGTCCGCGGTTCCCGGACCGGGGGACGCACGATGATCGCGCTCGCGATCCTGCCGGTGTTCTTCACTGTTCTCTCCGTGCTCAGCGGAACCGTGTTGCTCGTGCTCGTGTGGCTCGACAACCGCAAGGCCCGCATCGACGACAGCATCGCCGCGTTCCGCAGGCACATCGACGCGTTGTCACCCGAGTCCCGCCGGGGCACCGTCTTGCGCGACACGCCCGACAACTCCCGTCGGTAACGGTCGGCGGGATGTCCCCGCGCATAGGCTGGCTCCGTGGCGCGTGACCTGGCTATCGACCTCGGCACCGCCAACACCCTCGTGTACATGAAGGGACGCGGCATCGTGCTGAACGAGCCCTCCGTGATTGCGGTGAACCGCCGCACGGGTGAGGTGCTCGCCACCGGTGGCGAGGCACTCGACATGATCGGCCGGACGCCCAGCTACATCGCCGCGGTGAGGCCGCTGCGCGGCGGGGCAATCACCGACTTCGACATCACCGAGCGCATGATCAGGCTCCTGCTCCAGCGCGTGGGTGTCTCGCGTTTCACCCGCCCGAAGGTGATCATCTGTGTCCCGTCGGCGATCACCGAGGTGGAGCGGCGCGCGGTCACCGACGCCGCACGCCGGGCCGGTGCGAGCGACGCGCAGCTCATTGAGCAGCCGATGGCGGCGGCCATCGGCGCAAACCTGCCCATCGACGAGCCGATCGGCAACATGGTGATCGACATCGGGGGCGGCACCAGCGAGACGGCGGTGATCAGTCTCGGCGGTGTGGTTGCTCTGGAGGCCGTGCGCGTGGGCAGCTTCGACATCGATGCCTCCATCCAGAACTACGTGCGCCGCGAGCACGGAGTGGCAATCGGTGAGCGCACCGCAGAGGCCATCAAGATCCAGATCGGCTCTGCCGAGCCCGGCCCGGAGGACCGCGAGGCCGACATCCGCGGCCGTGACCTCGTCACCGGGCTCCCGAAGACCGTGCGTCTCACCGCCGAGGAGGTGCGGTTCGCGATCGACGAGCCGGTTGCCGCGATTGTTGCGTCGGTGAAGCGTTGTCTCGCGAAGGCCCCGCCGGAGCTGGCGCAGGACTTCCTCGCACGCGGGATGTTCCTCGTCGGCGGTGGCGGCATGCTGCGCGGACTCGCGAGCCGCATCGCGCGCGAGACCGAGGTGCCGGTGCGGATGTCCCAGCAGCCGCTGGAGGCGGTGGTGCTCGGTGCCGGTCACTGCATCGAGAACTACCAGGCGCTGCGCGGCATGTTCATGGGGGAGCGCCGCTAGCTGTTCCCCGGTGCCGGCGGCACCGTGCTCACGACGACCGGACAGTGCCGACGGCGCCGTCCAGGGTGGTGTACCAGAGCTCGCGCGAGGTGCCGCTCACTGACGTGACATTCCCTGCGTCGTCGGCAACCAACTCGGGCTTCGTGGAGAGCCGGGCTCCCGGGGGCAGGGCCCACACCTCGCCGCTGCAGAAGTCGGCGAAGAAGAACCATCCCGCGCGGGTCGGCACGGCACGTGACGTTGCGACGGCCGCACCCGACACCGAACAGCGTCCCGATGCGTGGCGGTACTCATGAACGGGTGGAAGGGCACCGGTGCCGTTCACATCGTCGTTGTAGCGGGCGGTGCCCTCCCATGCGCTCCAGCCGAAGTTTGTGCCGCGACCGCCGGGCCACCGCGAGCCCGCACGCGCGACGGAGACCTCCTCGATCTCGTTCTGCCCCACGTCGGCGACCCACAGGTTCCCCCGCGCGTCGAACACGAACCTCCACGGGTTGCGGACCCCGGTCGACCAGATCTCGCCCCGGCCGCGTCCGACGAACGGGTTCCCCGCGGGGATGCGGTAGGCACGGCCGCCCCCGTTCGTCACCGGTGTCGGGTCGATGCGCAGGATCTTCCCGAGCAGCTCGGCAGGGTTGCCGGCCCTGCGTCCGGGGTCGCCGCCCGCACCGCCGTCACCCATGCCGATGTACAGCATCCGGTCAGGGCCGACCTGGAGGTCGCCACCGTTGTGGTTGCTGTACGGCTGGTCGATGCGGATGACGACAGACGGCCGGCCGCCGGGCTGGCGCACGAACGTGCCGTCGGGGCGGACGCGCCACCGTGCCACCACGGTGTCGCCGTCGGTGTCGGTGTAGTTGGCGAAGGCCTCCCACCCGGTTGCGATGCGGCGGAACGCAAGGCCGAGAAGTCCACGCTCGGACTCCGTCGTCGTCAACGAGGAGACGTCGAGCACCCTCGTGCGGCGCGAACCGTCGCGGTGCATGCGCACCACCTGCCCCCTTCGCGACACCACGTAGACGAACGGATCGGTGGACGACCTCTCCACCACCCGCACGGCCCCGGGCACCGATGCCACCTTCCGCAGCGAATAGCCGGGCGACGCCGCCGTGGCAGCGGGTGCCTGTTGTGCGACGGCAGCGAGAAGGAATGTGACGAGGAAGGCGCGGCGGGGAAGTGCCCGTGTCATGCCTTCGGGCGCATGCGGATGAGACCCTCCTGCACCACGGTGACGGCCAGACTGCCGTCGGAGCAGTAGATGCTGCCGCCGGCGAGGCCACGCGAACCGGAGTTGCTGATGGGGTGCTGGTCGTACAGGAGCCAGTCGTCGGCGCGGAACGGACGGTGGAACCACATTGCGTGGTCGAGGCTCGCCATCTGGACATCTCCCGTGTTCCAGCCGAGCCCGTGGGGCAGCAGCGTGGTGTCGAGCAGTGTCATGTCGCTCGCGTACGTGACCACGCAGGCATGCAGCACAGGATCATCGGGAAGCCGGCCGTCGGCGCGCAGCCACACCTGCTGCGTGGTGCTGGGGTTGCCCACGCGTGACACGGGGTCGCCGCCCACGTAGCGCATGTCGATGGGACGCGGCCGCTCGTACCAGTCGCCCATCTGCTCCTTGTAGGGCTCCATGCGTGTCTTGAAGTCGGGGAGCGACGCCGGGTCGGCCAGGCCCTTGGGCATCGGGTGCTGCCAGTCGAGGCCGTCCTCCGCGGAGTGGAAGCTTGCGTGCAGGTTGAAGATGGTCTCGCCGTGCTGGATCGCGGCCACCTGGCGCGTGGTGAAGCTGCGGCCGTCGCGGATTCGGTCGACCTGGTACAGGATCGGTGCCGTGGGGTCGCCCGGCCGGAGGAAGTACGCGTGCAACGAGTGCACGTGGCGGCCCTTCTCGCTGACGGTGCGTGATGCCGCGACGAGTGACTGCCCCGCCACCTGACCACCGAACACTCGCACGCGGTTCTCCTCGGGGGAGACACCGCGGAAAAGGTTGACCTCGATGACCTCCAGGTCGAGCAGCTTCACGAGGTCGTCGAGTGCCGTGCTCACGGCGTCATGGTACGGTCGAAACGTGCGGTATCCGCCCCTCGACGCCGCGCTGAGGAGTCATGCACTCGCGGCGCGCGGATTCATGCCCGGCAACGAGGGGGACGCCCTCCACGATGCGGCTCTGCTGGCCGCCGACACGGTTGCGGGGGCACCGTTCCTCGAGGTCGGTTCGTACTGCGGCAGGTCGACCGTGTGGCTCGGCGGCGCGGCGCGCACGGCGGGACGGACGTTGTTTGCAGTCGACCATTTCCTCGGCAGCGAGGAGAACCAGCCCGGCTGGGAGTGGCACGACCCAGAACTGGTCGACCCTCGCACCGGTCGGATGGACACGCTGCCGTTCTTCCGGGCCACCATCGTGGACGCGGGGCTCACGTCGTGCGTGGTGGCGGTGGTGGGCGATTCACCCGTGGTCGCCCGTGCATGGTCGACACCGCTCGCGTTCCTCTTCATCGACGGCGGTCACGGGGTGGAACCGGCGACGCTCGACCACGACCTGTGGACGCCCCATGTCGCCCCCGGTGGGATACTCGCGATCCACGACGTGTTCCCCGATCCCGCCGACGGCGGGCGGCCGCCCTACGAGAACATCTACCTCCCCGCACTCGCAAGCGGCAGGTTCGTGGATGAGTTCGCCGAGGGTTCGCTGCGGGTGCTGCGCCGCGTCGCCGACTGAAGTGCTAGCTAGAGCGGGGCAACCTGCAGGTGCGCGTTGCGCCGGGCCATCGGCACGGTGAACAGGCTGGAGGCGTGTGAGCCGCCGCTGATTGCGTCGGCCGCCATGATCACTGCCGCGGCAGTGTATGCCGTGGTCTCGTCGGCGGGGAAGTGCACGATGGTCTTGTCGGGATCGGTGGGGTACACGATCCCCGTCCAGTACGAACCATCGTCCCGGCGGTGGGGCATGGTCCACAGCAACAGTTCCTTGGCGGTCTCGCGGTCCCCGGCCGCGGCGTGCGCGATGGCGCACTCGCTGGTCTCGGCGGCGGTGACCCATTGCTCGTCACTGACGCAGCGCACGCCGCGGTCCTCGAGAACGAACGTGTCCCAGAACTCCGCAAGACGCGCCTTGGCCCGCACGCCGGTCATCGCTCCGGTCATCACGGGGTAGTACCAGTCCATCGCCCAGCGCTCCTTCGGCTCGAACGCACCGAGGTTCCCGTTTATCGCCCGGTCGATCACGTCGGCGGTGGATGTCCACTCCGGGTGCGGTTCGCCGACAAGATTGGCCACGGCTGCGCCGCAGTGGAGTGCATGACGGATGCTGGAACTGCCGGTGAGCAACGCGTAGTCCCACGGTGTGGCATCGACCTCGCGCGCCCACAGGGGCAGACCGTCGGCGCGGCGCATGTCCATCACGAACCTGAGCGCGGCGCGCACCGTGGGCCACATCTCCCGCACGGCAGCGGTGTCGCGGGTGCACAGCCAGTGCGCCCACACACCCACCGCCACGTACGCGGTGACGTTGGTGTCGAGCTTGGGGTCCTCGATGGTGCCGTCGGGGACGTAGTAGTTGAACCAGGAGCCGTCGGCGTGCTGGTTGTTGGCGAGCCACCTGTACGCGGCCAGCGCTGCGTCGTGGCGGCCCATGATGTCGAGGGCGATCGCCGTCTCCACGTGGTTCCACGGGTCGCAGTGACCGCCGGGGAACCACGGGATCATGCCGCTCGTGAGCTGCAGGGCCTCGATCGAGTCGGCGGTGCGGTGCAGGTCGGCAGTGGAGAGGATCCCGGGCAGGTGGGGCCGGCGCGCGCTCATGCGCGTGCCTTCCGTCCGTAGACGATGAAACTCTTGCCGAGCACGGGGCTGAGCACACGCTCGGCGACTGCCGTGCTGCGTGGCTGCTCCATGATGTCCCACTCGAGGAACTGCCGGTAGCGGGTGACGAGGGGGTGGTCGTTGTTCGACGGACCCACCGCACACTTCAGCCACCAGTAGGGCGAGTGGAGTGCGTGCGCGCGGTGCGACGCAAAGACGTCGAAGCCGGCGGAGCGCAGTTTCGCCTTCAGTTCCGTGCCGCTGTAGATGCGCACGTGGCCGCCGGGGCTCTTCGGTGCGTGGTACTCGTCCGACAGCATCCAGTTGATCTTCTCGGGCCACCACGTGGGCACCGTGACGCCGAGCGTGCCGCCCGGCCTCAGCACCCTGTGCAGCTCGGAGATCGCCGTGACGTCGTCCTGGATGTGCTCGAGAACCTCGCTGGTCACGACCGCATCGAACGTTCCGTCGGCGAACGGGAGACGCCGCGCGTCGCCGCGCAGTGACCCACCGTAGGTGGACTCGGGGATCTCGCCGGCCTCGATCATGGCTCCGAACGTGTTGCGCGTGCCCGTGACCTCCTCCTGTGCCCAGTCGAGCGCGTACACGGTTGCCCCGCGCCGTGCGGCCTCGAACGCATGACGGCCGAAGCCGGCGCCCGCATCGAGGAACACAGAGCCCGGCCGCAGGCCGAGACGGTCGAAGCGCACGGTCAACATGCCGGCCCGTTCACTTTCCCTGCCGCTTGCGGCGGTTGTGCGGCATGTCGAGAACCTCGCGGTACTGGTCGACGGTGAGCTGTGCGCAGCGGCGCCAGCTCCAGCGCTCCGTCACGCGGTCGCGGCCCGCGCGCCCCACGCGCTCGCGCAGTGCGGCGTCGTCGAGACCGCGCCGCAGCGCGGCGGCGAGTGCGTCTGCATCGCCGGCGGGGCACTGCAGCACCGTGTCGCCGTCGGTGCCGGTGACCTCGGGAAGGGCGCCCCCGTCGGTGGCCACCAGGCACGTGCCGGTTGCCATCGCCTCCACTGCGGGCAGGCTGAAACCCTCGTACAGGCTGGGCACCACCGCCAGTTCCGCCTCCGCGTACAGCTCCACGATGCGCTCGTCCGGCACCCCCGACACGAAGTCGATGTGGGGCTCGAGGCCGAGCGAGTGGATGAGGTCCATGCTGTGGCCGGGGCGCGGTTTGCCGATGATGGTCAGGCGCACGTCGCGCTCGGTGCGCAGTTTCGCCATCGCCTCGAGCAGGTACGAGAGCCCCTTCAGTGCCACGTCGGCCGAGGCCGTGGTGATGAGCCGGCCGGGCTGGCGCTGCACGCCGGGCAACGGCTTGAACAGGTCGGGGTCGACGCCGACGGGGACGAGCCGCATGCGGTCGAGGGACACGCCCATGTCCTCGTGGATGTCCTTGATGCTGTTCTCGCTCACCACCACGATGCGCGGCATGCGCGAGGCAACCTTGCCCTGCATGTCGACGAAGGAGTACCAGCGCTTCAGCGACCACTTCTTGTACAGGCTCCTTGCGTGGCTCATCTCGAGCTCGCGGTCCTTGGTGATCGGGTGGTGCAGCGTGACGATGGTGGGGAACAGCTTCTCGATCTTCAGGATGTCCCAGCCGAGGCACTGGTTGTCGTGCACGAGGTCGAAGTCGCCCCGCCGGCCGCGCAGCTCGCGCAGCGCACGCTTGCTGAAGGCGAGGGGCTCGCTGAACTGGCCGCCGAGGAACCTCATGGTCTCCACCACGTCGGGCCACGACTTCAGCTCCCAGTAGCCGGGCAGGCGGCCGGGGTACTGGTCGTTGAATATGTCGAGGCTGCGCAGCCTGTGCAGCTCGATGCGGTCGTCCAGCACGGGGTAGGGCTGGCCGCCGAACACTTCCACGTGGTGACCGAGGTCGACGAGGGCCTTGGTGAGGTGCCGCGTGTACACGCCCTGGCCGCCGACATGCGGCTTGCCCCTGTAGGTGAGGTACGCGATGCGGAGCGGGCCGTCCGGGTCCCCCTGCAGAGTCATAGGGACGGAAGGCTAACTGCGGCCCTTCTTGTTGGCTCTCGAGGCGGCGATGCTGAGAGCGCACAGCCACAGCAGCAACGCCCATATGTACGGTGCATTCCCTGTTCTTGCGTACGGGGTGCTGCCGGAACGGAGCCCGACCGTGGCGGTGATCACCCGCCGTTCCCCGATCGAGGTGCGTTCGGTGACGGCACCCGACGGCGAGACGAACGCCGAGAACCCGGTGGGCGCGGCCTGCACCACCCAGCGTCCCTGTTCGCGTGCGCGCACCCGTGACGACGCGAGCTGCTGCGTCTGCAGAACGGTGAGTGTGTAACTGGAGCCGTTGGTGGGGTTCACGATCACCCTTCCACCCGCCTCGACGCCCTCGTTCACGCGGCCGCCGAAGAAGACTTCCCACGAGATCGCCACGGCCATGCGCACGTCGTTCGCGTCGACGAAGGCCGGGCCCGTGCCGGCCACCGCATCGCGCGGCACGAGCTCCACCGGCGCGCCGAGCGCGTCCAGCACGCCACGCATCGGCATGTACTCACCGAACGGCACGCGCCGCCTCTTGTCGTAACGCGCGGTGATGGTGCCGTCGGGCTGCACCACCACCTGGGCGTTCGTGAACCCGCGGCCGTCGGGGGAGTTCTCCGTGATGCCCACCACGAACGGCACGCCGAGCCTGCGTGCCTCCTCCGCCACCGCAGCGTGCTCGGGGCTGCCCTCGAAAGTGCCGCGGCCGCTGATGTTGATCACGTTCTCGGGCCACACCACGGCGGTGAGACTGCTTCCGTCGGTGACGGTGCGCGTGGCATCGATGTGGGCGTCGAACACCTCGCGCGGGTCGGTGTCGACGGCGTGCGTTCCCTGCTCCCCGCCGCCCTGCACCACTGCGAAACGCGCCTCGCCGTCACCGCGCACCGAGCTGAAAGGTGCAGCGACCGCCAGAACTGCGAGCGCAACCGTCGTCGCACGCAGACGCCGTTCCGAGAACGAGACTGCGAGCACCGTCCAGCACACCAGCACCGCGCCGCCCACAGTGGCGAAGCGTGCGACCGGAGACTGCGACTGCGAGATCGCGAGCGTTGCGAGCGGGACGCCACCGAACGGCACCGAGAGCCGTGCCGTCTCGGCAAGTGCATGAGAGGCAACCAACGCCGGCCGGTGCAGGTGGGGTGCGGCCCGCCCGATCACCGACGACAGTGCGCCTGCGATGCCGTGCAGCGCCGCGAACGCGGCACATGCGGCGATGTAACCGGGGGCGGTGAGCCACCACATCCACACCAACGACGGGAGGAACCAGCCTAGGGCCCACAGGGCACCGGTGCGGAAAGGAGTACGCGACCTCTCCGCCAGCCGCGCGTACCATGCACATCCCACGAAGGCCAGCGGCCACCAGCCCCACGGAGGCATCGATGCGGCAACCAGTAGGCCGGCCGCCACGGGGGCGACGCGTCTGTGCACTGTGCGGGCCGGTAGCGGTGTCACGCTGTCGGGCGGGCGTCGAGGTGGGCGAGCACCGAAGCGGCGGCGGTGCGGCCCTGCTGCACGCACGCCGGAATGCCGATGCCGCGGTAACTGGCTCCGGCTAGGAACACCCCGGGTGCCGACTGTGCGAGCTCCGCCTCGATGCGCGAGAGACGCGCGAAATGGCCGGGCCGGTACTGCGGGAACGAGTGCGTCCAGCGCGTGATGCGAACCTCTTTCGGTTCGAAGTCGGTGGCGAGGTGGTGTTTCAGGTCGGCGAGGGTCAGGTCGAGGAGCGTGCTGTCGTCGTTGTGCATCACGTCGGCGCCGTCACGGCCGAGTGACACCCGCAGCACCCGCGAGCCGTCCCCGGGCCGCCAGTGGGCCCACTTGTTCGACCCGAACGACACCGCCGTCACCCACCGCTGGTCGGGCTTCGGCACGAGGTACCCGCTGCCCGTCCATTCCCCTCGCCACTGGTGCCCGGGAACCGCGAGGGTCACCATCACCACGGAGGCGTGGTCCCACCGTGCGAGCGCCTCCGAAACCTCCGCGTCGAGTGGCCGCACCATCTGCGCGCTGTGCGCCGCCGGCGAGGCAACCACCACCGCGTCACACTGCAGTGACTCCGAGCCGGTGAGCACGAGGTAGCCGCCCGAAGAAGCAACAATCTCGTTCACCCGCGCCGAGGTGATGATGCGCCCGCCGAGCGACGTGACCTTCGCGGCGAGGGTCTCCACCATGGAGCCCATGCCACGCAGCGGCACCGCGAAGACGGGGCCGGGTTGTGCGGGCGTCTTCCGTGCATCGGCGGCGGCCGCAAGGAGACTGCGGCGCGAGGAGAGGGCGTTGATCTGCGGGACGGCCTCGAGGCTGAAGCGGTCGGTGTCCGCGGCGTAGATGCTGCCCACCAGCGGGTCGACGAGACGCTCGTGGACCTGCCTGCCGAAGCGTCGGCGGATGAGCGAGCCGATCGAGTCACCGTGCGGCATGCGGGGCAGCACGGGTTCGATGCCCGCACGCAGCTTGCCGAGCGGGCTGAACAGACCCGACATCGCGAACGCGCGGACCTTCGCGGGCACCCCCATGAGGATGTCACCTGGAATCTCGTGCAGACCGTCGTGCCACACGTACGCACCGGCGCCCGTGGGCGAGGTGAGCGCAGCCCCCAGTCCGATGTCGCCGGCCAGCTGCACGGCCCAGGGCACGCGCGTGAGGAACGCGTCGGCCCCCTCGTCGACCGCGGGGAGCCCGGCAAACGGGGACGTGCGGATGAGCCCGCCGACCGTGGGTGATGCCTCGAGGACGGTGACCTCGGTGGGTTCGTGTGCGTCCGCGAGGACGGAGAACGCGGCGGTGAGACCGGTGATGCCCCCGCCGATCACCACCACCCGCCGGCCGGTCGCGCGGGGTCCGCTCACGCGGTGGTCACTCTCCTCGCGAGTGCGGCCATGACTGATGCGTTGTCGTTCACGCACGCCGTTCGGGCGAACGCCAGGCCGTGCGACTGCGCACGGTGGGCCGCCTCGATGTCGAGGTCATACAGCACCTCGAGGTGGTCGGCGACGAAACCGCACGCCGACACGAGCACGCCGTCGATTGGTTCGTCGGTGCCGTGCTGCGCGGCGAAGCTGTCGATGACCTCGAGGATGTCGGGCCCGATCCACGGCTCGGGCGTGCGCCCGGCCGACTGCCACGCGATCGACCACTGCGACCAGCGGGTGAGGCCGGCCTCCGCGGCCACGGCCTCGGCCGTCGCGCGCAGTTCGTCCGGGTAGGGGTCGCCGCCGTCGATGATGCGCTGCGGAAGTGAGTGCGCGGTGAACAGCACCTTCGTCCGCTCGGGCATGTTCGCGAGCTTCGAGCGGATGTCGTCGGCGAGGAACGACACATACGCCGGCTCGACGGCCCAGCTCTCCACGCCGGTCACCTCGATGCCGTGCGGTGCCGCGGCCTCGCAGAGGCGGCCCATGTACTGACCGATCGAGTACGACGAGTAGTGCGGCGCGAGCACGAGCCCGACGGCGCGCGTGAACCCCATCGACGCGATCTCGGCGGCGGCGTCCTCCACGAACGGAACCGCGTGCTTCAGACCGAGCGTCACGTGGTACTCCCCGGGGCTGATCGCATCGAGCTCGCGCTGGAGTGCGTCGCGCTGAGCCTCCGTGAGCTGCTTGAGCGGTGAGAGACCACCGATCGCCTCGTAGCGCGCGGTGAGCTCCTCGAGCAGCTCGGGTGTGGGCGGCCGGCCGCGCCTGATGTCGGTGTAATAGGGGAGTATCTCCTCCCTGGTGCGCGGGGTGCCGTAGGCCATCAGCACCACGGCGGTGCGGTCGGCGTTGCTCATCGGGCGGTCCTTTCGTGGACGAGTTCCACCACGGCCGCGAGAACGGCCGGGTCGGTGTCGGGCTGCACGCCGTGACCGAGGTTGAAGATGTGCCCCGGGTGGCCGTTGTTGTCGGCCAGCACCGCGGCGGCGCCGTCGGTTGCCGCCTGCGTGCCCGCAAGGACGAGGGCGGGGTCGAGATTGCCCTGCACCACGGTTCCGGCGCCGAGCCGCCGGCGGGCGTCGCCGATAGATGTGCGCCAGTCGAGTCCGATGACCTTGTTGCCCACGGAGTTCATCGACTCAAGCAGATGGTCGCAACCGATGCCGAAGTGGATGCCGGGGACACCGGGATGCAGCTCGGCGAGACGCGAGAACACCGCCGTGGTGTGCGGACGCACGAATCGGTCGTAGTCCGCCCTCGACAGGGAACCCGCCCAGGAGTCGAACACCTGGAACGCCTCGGCGCCGGCCGACAGCTGCAACGACACAAACATGACCGAGTGCTGCACGAGTCTCTCCATCACCTCGTGCCACAGCACCTCGTCGGTGTGCATCATGCGCTTGGTGTTCTGGTACGTGCGGCTCGGTCGTCCCTCGATCAGGTACGAGGCAACGGTGAACGGCGCGCCGGCGAACGCGAGCAGCGGCACCTCCAGCTCACGCGCGAGCACCGCGACGGTGTCGGTGACGTAGCTGACGTCGTCTGCCTCGAGGGGGCGGAGGCGCGCGAGGTCGGCGCTGGAGCGCAGCGGCGATTCGGTCACCGGACCGGTGCCGGGCGCGACATCGATGCCGTAGCCCACCGCGTGCGCGGGCACCACGATGTCGCTGTAGAGGACCGCCGCGTCCACCCCGTACCGGCGCACGGGCTGCAACGTGATCTCGGCCGCGACGTCGGGCTTCTTGATGGCAGTGAGGATGCTGCCCTCGCCGCGCACGGCCCTGTACTCGGGGAGGCTGCGACCGGCCTGGCGCATGAACCACACGGGCGTCCTGGTTGCGGGCAGGCCCACGGCGGCCGCGAGGAACGGGTCGGAGGGCCTGCTCGTCACCCTCACGACGCTATCTGCGGTTGTCCCTCGCCATCCTGCGCAGTTGTGCGTCGATGCGCGCGATGCGCGTGCGTGCCGGGGGGTGCGCCGTGACGAGGCGGTCGCGCCAGTTGGTGGGCCGCTCCCCGAGACCGGACTCCGCCACCCTGCGGAGGGAGCGCATCAACGGCTTGCCGAAACCCATCTCCACGGCGCGCTGGTCGGCGGCGAACTCCGCCCCCTTGCCGACGGCGTTGCCGACGTACTGCGCGAACGTGACGGTGGCGAGGAACACCCACGACACGATGGTGAGCAGACCGGCCAGCGTGCGCCCGGCAACAGCGGCCGCGTTCGATCGTGACCCCCGGGTCGCGCGTCGTTCGATCGTGTCACCCGCCGCCTCGGCAACGTTCTGCAGCGCGAAACCGGTGCGCGCGAGGAGGATGATCGGCACTGTGAGCCACTGGCTCACAGTGAGCGCAACCGTGTGCATGCCCAGGTGGTGCGAGAACTCGTGGGCGAGAACCCCGGTGAGCTCCTCCTCGGGGAGGTTCTCCACCGCCCACCGCGACACCACCATCAGGTGGCCCCCCGTTGCGAACGCGTTGAGGTCGTCGGAGTCGACGACCGCCAGCACGTAGCGCGAGGGCTTCACGTGGTTGCGCTGCGCAACCACGGCCCATGCACCCTGGAGCCGGGCGCGTTCGTTCGCCGTGGGTGAGCGCGCACCGATGAGACGTTGCAGAAGAACGCGCTGCGCCGGTTGCCAGAACAGAACTCCGCCGAGAAGCAACCAGCACCCCGCGAACAGCCACCACGGCACCGCCGCGAACCGCGAGACCACCCACCACAGTGCCCACACCGCCGCCGCCCAGGCGGGGAGCAGGGCGACAACCGGGAGGAACGCCGCGACGGCGTGACCATCGATGCGTCGGGAGGAGACCATCCGGTCGGTGCGCGGCACGGGCGACAGTCCACCAGCCGTGGCGGGGGCCGTCAACAACCTCCGCACCGCGCGGGGGAGGCCGACGACGTGCGTCACCTACACTTCCGTCCATGCCCGCACCCGTTATTCCCGGCGCCGAACCCTTCTCACACGTCGGGGACGGTGACATCGGTGCACTCGTACTGCACGGTTTCACCGGCAACCCGGGCTCCATGCGCGAGCTGGCGAATGCATGCGCCGCAGCGGGCTTCCACGTGGAGCTCCCGCAGCTCGCGGGGCACGGCACCGCAGTGGAGGACATGATCCCCACCCGCTGGGCCGACTGGACGGCGAGCGTGGAGTCCGCGTACGCGGTACTGGCCGCGCGGGCGTCGCGCATCGTGGTGCTCGGCCTCTCGATGGGCGGCTCGCTCACGCTCTGGACCGGCCTGCAGCATCCCTCGGTGCGCGGGCTGGTGTGCGTGAACCCCGCGACCCAGCCGTACCCGGAGGAACTGCTCGCCGGGCTCAAGGCCATGCTCGATGCCGGCCAGGAGGTCATGGACGGCATCGGCAGTGACATCGCCGACCCTGACGCACACGAGACCGCGTACCCGGGCACGCCGCTGGCACCCGCACACTCGTTCATGGTGGACGGTCTCATGCCCATGTCGCAGCGCTTCGGCGAGCTGAAGGTGCCGCTGCTGCTGTTCACCTCGGTGCAGGACCACGTGGTGAACCCCGCCGACAGCGATGCTCTCGCCGCCACGTACGGTGGCCCCGTCGAGCGCGTGATGCTGGAGCGCAGCTACCACGTGGCAACGCAGGACTACGACAAGCACCTGATCTTCGAGAAGTCGGTCGACTTCGTCCGTCGCGTCACCACATGACGGCCGCGCTCCTCGCGTCGATCCCCAGCCCGTCCACCGGGTCACTGGAGATCGGCCCGTTGAGACTGAACGCCTACGGGCTGATGATCGCAATCGGCGTGATCGTCGCGGTGCGCATCGCGTCGCGCCGCATGGAGCAGCGCGGCGTCGGCACATCGGATGACATGTCATCGATTGCGATGTGGGCAGTGCCCGCGGGTGTCATCGGTGGCCGTCTGTACCACGTGGCCACGTCGGTTGATTCGTACCGCGGCCGGTGGATCGAGGTGCTGTGGGTGTGGAAGGGCGGCCTCGGCATCTGGGGCGGTGTCGCACTCGGGGTGATAGTCGGCATGCGCCGCGCCCGTGCGCTCGGCCTCGATCCGGTGGCGGTGGTTGCGTGTGCGGCACCGGGCATCGCCGTGGCGCAGGCGATCGGCCGCTGGGGCAACTGGTTCAACCAGGAACTGTTCGGCCGGCCGACCGACGTTCCGTGGGCGCTCGAGGTGTCGGCCGCGAAGGCCCGGGCCGCGGGGTACGCGGCGGGAACCACATTCCACCCCACCTTCCTGTACGAGTCGCTCGGGTGTCTCGCCATTGCGGGCCTCCTGGTGCTGGTGGAGCGGCGCTTCCGCACCCGCGGTGGGCAGATATTCCTCGTGTACGTGGCGATGTACACGGTGATGCGTTTCTTCGTCGAGGGCCTCAGGGTCGACCCTGCACGCTCTGCCGGTGGTCTGCGGCTCAACCAGTGGGTGGCAATCGTCGTGTTCACGGTCGCGGTGACGGCCCTCCTCCTGCTGCGCCGGGGTTCGGGGCCCGGTGCGGGAGGGTCTACGGTGAGCGACCATGAGTGAGTGTCTGTACGAGGTGGTCGAGCCCGGCATCGCCGTGATCACCTTCAACCGCCCCGAGCGACTGAATGCATGGACCGGCCGCATGGGTGACGAATACTTCGGGCACATCGACGCTGCGGTCGCAGACCCGAAGGTGCGCGTCATCGTCGTCACAGGTGCCGGTCGCGGCTACTGCGCCGGTGCCGACATGGGAACCCTGCAGGCGATCCCCACCGCGGCTCCGCAACCGTCCGACCGCGAGGAGCGCAGCATCGTCGACGGCCGCACGCAGGACGAGATCACGCGCATCCCCAAGCCCGTCATATCGGCGGTGAACGGTGCGGCGGCGGGTCTCGGCATGGTGCAGTCGCTCATGTGCGACATCCGTTTCGCCGCGGAGTCGGCGAAGTTCACCGTGGCATTCTCGAAGCGCGGCCTCATCGGTGAGTACGGGCTGTCGTGGGTGCTGCCACGGCTCGTGGGCCAGGCGAACGCACTCGACCTAATGTTCTCGAGCCGCGTGGTGATGGCCGACGAGGCCCTCGCCATGGGCATGGTGAACAGGGTTCTTCCCGACGACCGCCTGATGGATTTCACCATGCAGTACGCCTCCGACCTCGCCCTCAACGTGTCACCGTCGTCGATGGCGGTGATGAAGCGGCAGGTGTATGCCGACTACGGGAACGACGTGTCGGCCTCCACCACCGAGGCGCTCAGGCTGATGCGCGAGTCGTTCACCCGGCCCGACTTCAAGGAGGGCGTGCAGAGCTTCCTGCAGAAGCGCTCCCCGGAGTTCCCGCCGGTCGCCCCCGGCATCTGAGAAACGGCTGTCCCCGCGGGCACTGCCCGCTCGTAGGCTCGGAACCCGTGGCAGACGCCGGAACCCCGTCCCCGATCACCGAGGAAGATGTCGCCAAGGTCGCGCGCCTCGCGCGCCTCGACATCGATGACTCGCAGGTGCACCACTTCACGGAGCAGCTCGGGAAGGTGATGGCGCACTTCCGTGACATCGACGCGCTCGATCTCGACGGTGTGGCCCCCATGACCCAGCCCTACCCGCTCGTGAACGTGATGCGCGACGACGTGGAACTGCCGGTTCTCGACACCGACGAGGTGCTCGCTGCCGCGCCCGAGGCCGAGGAGCGCCGCTTCAGGGTGCCACCGATCATCGGACTGGACGGCTGACATGCCCGACATGCCCGTCACCGCCGCTGCCATCGCTGCCGCCGTCGCCTCCGGGGAAGTGAGGGCGCGCGACGTCCTCGAGCGGCACCTCGACGGGATCGCGGCGCGCGAGGGATCCGTCCACGCGTTCAACCTGGTCACCGCCGACGCAGCGCGGGAGCAGGCCGATGCCGTCGACGCCGCGGTGGCGGCCGGCCGTCCGGTCGGTCCGCTCGCCGGAGTGCCCGTCGCACTGAAGGACAACCTGTGCACCCGCGGTGTCGACACCACGTGTTCCTCCCGAATCCTCGCCGGATGGAAGCCGCCGTACGACGCCACCGTCGTCACCCGGTTGCGCGAGGCCGGAGCCGTTGCGGTCGGCAAGACCAACCTCGATGAGTTCGCCATGGGGTCGTCCACCGAGAACTCCGCGTTCGGCCCCACACGCAACCCGCTGGATGAGTCACGTGTGCCGGGCGGCAGCAGCGGCGGCAGCGCAGCCGCGGTGGCGGCGGGCTTCGCACCCGTCAGTCTCGGCAGTGACACCGGCGGCTCTATCCGCCAGCCCGCCGCCCTGTGCGGGATCGTGGGCGTGAAGCCCACATACGGCACGGTGAGCCGGTTCGGTCTCGTCGCGTACGCCAGCAGCCTCGACCAGGTCGGCCCGTTCGCCGCGAACGTGGATGATGCCGCACTCGTGCTGGAGGTGATCGGCGGCCATGACGCGAACGACTCCACCAGCATCCCGCGTCCGATCCCCGCGCTGCGCGACGCGGCGCGCAGGGGAGTGGAGGGAATGCGGATCGGTCGCGTCACCGATCTCCCCGGCGGCGCCGAGCCCGAGATCGTTGCCGCGCTCGGGCGCTCGTTCGATGCGCTCCGCGCGGCGGGCGCCGAGATCGTGGACGTGCAGCTGCCCAGCCTGTCCTATGCCCTCACCGCGTACTACCTCATCGCTCCTGCCGAGGCCAGCAGCAACCTCGCCCGCTTCGACGGCGTGCGCTACGGCCTGCGTGTCGGGGCCGCCGACACCAACGCCATGTACGGCGCCACGCGTGCCGCGGGTTTCGGCGACGAGGTGCAGCGACGCATCATGCTCGGCACGTACGCGCTGTCGGCCGGCTACTACGACGCGTACTACGGCAAGGCACTGAAGGTGCGCCGCGTGATTGCCGACGACTTCGCCCGTGCGTACGCGGGTGTCGATGCCATCGTGATCCCCACGTCGCCGCTCGTGGCGTTCCCCTTCGGCGAGAAGTCAGAGGATCCGCTCGCCATGTACCTCTGCGACATCTACACGATCCCCACGAACCTGGCGGGCCACCCCGCGATGAGCGTTCCCTTCGGCACCGGTGCCCACGGCATGCCGGTCGGCATGCAGGTTCTGGCTCCCGCACTCGGCGAGGAGGCGATGTTCCGCGTCGGCGGGGCGCTCGAGGCTGCAGCAGGAGGCACCAAGTGAGCACGGTCGTGAACCCCAGCAGTGTCGTGGCCACGGAAGAGCAGCTGCTTCCCGGCGGCTGGGAGCTGGTGGTCGGTCTCGAGGTGCACGTGGAACTCGCCACCCGCACGAAGCTGTTCAGCGGGTCGCCGAACCGATTCGGCGACGAACCGAACACCAACATCGACCCCGTCACGCTCGCCCTGCCCGGCGCCCTCCCGGTGCTCAACCGCCACGCGGTGGAGCTCGCCATGCGCATCGGCATCGCGCTGAACTGCCGCATCCAGCCGTGCATCTTCCACCGCAAGAACTACTTCTACCCCGACATGCCGAAGGCGTACCAGATCAGCCAGTACGACGTGCCGCTGAACGCCGACGGCTGGCTCGACCTCCCGAGCGGCGTGCGCATCGGCGTGGAGCGTGCGCACCTCGAGGAGGACACCGGCAAGAGCACGCACGTGGGAGGAGCCACCGGGCGCATCCACGGCAGCGACTATTCACTCATCGACTTCAACCGCGCGGGTGTGCCGCTCGTGGAGATCGTGTCCCGGCCCGACATCCGCACCAGCGAGCAGGCACGCGAGTACGCCGCCGAGCTGCGTGCGATCGTGGCGGCCATCGGTGCGAGTGACGCGAAGATGGAGGAGGGCTCCATGCGTGTCGACGCCAACGTGTCGGTGCACAGGCCCGGGACACCGTTCGGAACACGCTGCGAGATCAAGAACGTGAACTCCATCCGTGCGCTCGGACGGGCCATCGACTACGAGGCGCGCCGTCAGATTGACGTCATCGAGTCGGGCGGCACCATCCGCCAGGAGACACGCCACTGGGACGACGCAGAGGGCCGCACGCACACGCTCCGCGCCAAGGAGGACGCCGACGACTACCGGTACTTCCCCGAACCCGACCTCGTTCCGCTCGACCCCGGGGCGGAATGGATCGAGAACGTGCGTGCCGCGCTGCCCCCGCTGCCCGCAGAGCGCCGTGCGATGCTGCAGCAGCTCACCGGCTACGACCCGCAGAGCGAGGCGGTGCTGGTTGCCGTGGAGCGCGGCCAGCACGGGTACGTGCGGGAAATCGCCGATGCGGGCGGTGACCCGGTGCGCGCACTCATCTACGTCACCCAGGCCTTCGCCGACCAGGGAGAGACACCGGTGGTCCCCGCAGCCGACGTCGCCGCACTCACGGTGCTCGAGCGCGACGGGAAGCTGTCGGCCACCCAGGCCAAGCAGGTGCTGGCCGAGATCGTGGCGAACGGCGGCGGTGACGCAGCCACCATCGCGGCCGCGAGAGGCTTCGAGGCCATGGACACCTCTGCGATCGAGGCGATGGTGGACGAGGCGATTGCCGCCGACCCGGACGCATGGGCGAAGTACTGCGCCGGCGAGGAGAAGGCCGCAGGTGCCATCGTGGGCCGCGTGATGAAGGCCAGCAAGGGCAAGGCCGACGGCAAGGTCGTGTCGGCCATCATGCAGTCCCGCCGCGGCTAGGCCCGGCCTCCCGCCTGCGTTCCGGCGGGCACTCCGCGCCTACTGTGCCGTGCATGGACTTCGACATCCCCGCAGACATCCAGGACACGCTGGACCGGCTCGACGCGTTCATCGAGGCCGAGATCGTCCCGCTCCAGAACCAGGACGACAACATGCGGTTCTTCGATCACCGGCGCGAGTGGGCCCGCACCGACTTCGACAACGGCGGTGTGCCGCGCGCCGACTGGGAGGCGCTCCTGCGCGAGATGCGCCGCCGCGCCGATGCCGCCGGATGGCTTCGTCTCGCGCTGCCGCGCGAGTTCGGCGGGCAGGAGGCCAGCAACCTGAAGATGGCCATCATCCGAGAGCACCTCGCCACGAAGGGCCTCGGCCTGCACAACGACCTGCAGAACGAGTCCTCGATCGTCGGCAACTTCCCCACGGTGCTGATGATGCGCGACTTCGGCACCGAGGCGCAGAAGAAGGAGTGGATGCCGGGCTTCCTCGACGGCACGAAGCGTCTCGCGTTCGGCCTCACCGAGCCGAACCACGGCAGCGACGCCACCTACATGGAGACCACTGCGTACCGCGACGGCGACGAGTGGGTGCTGAACGGCATGAAGCGATGGAACAGCGGGCTGCACCACGCCACCCACGACATCATCTTCGCCCGCACCAGCGGGAACCCCGGCGACCCGAAGGGCATCACGGCGTTCCTCGTGCCCACCGACTCGCCCGGGTTCAAGGTGGAGTTCTTCTGGTGGACGTTCAACATGCCCACCGACCACGCCGAGGTGTCACTCACCGACGTGCGCGTCGGTCAGGACGCCGTGTTCGGCCCGCCCGAGCAGGGGCTCGCACTCGCGCAGCACTTCGTGCACGAGAACCGCATCCGCCAGGCCGCGTCGTCACTCGGTGCCGCCCAGTACTGCGTGAACGAGGCGGTGCGGTACTCGAACGAGCGCATCACCTGGGGCAAGAAGCTCAGTGTGAACCAGGGCATCCAGTTCCCGCTGGTGGAGCTGCACACCGAGGCGGCGATGCTGCGCCAGCTGATCCGTTACACGGCGTCGATGCTCGACAAGCGCCACCACATGGAGGTGACGCACCTCGTCGCCATGTGCAACTACCGGGCGAACCGTCTCGCGTGCGACGCCGCCGACCGCGCGATGCAGACGTGCGGGGGAGTGGGCTACAGCCGCCACATGCCCTTCGAGCACATCTACAGGCACCACCGCCGCTACAGGATCACCGAGGGCTCCGAGGAGATCCAGATGCGCAAGGTGGCAAGCAACCTGTTCGGGTTCGGGGTGCCTGCCGAGCGCCGATAGTGCCAGGAACGTGCGATCCCGGGGTTGACAGGGATGTTCGGTATCCCTAACATTAGGGAGACCTAACAGCCCCCAAGCCACAGGAGACAGCCGTGGGAGCAGCATTCCTCATCACACTCAGGGAAGGCCTCGAGATTGCGATCGTGCTCGCGATCCTCATCTCGTACCTGGTGAAGACCGACCGTGCGGCGGAGGTCGCAGCGGTGTGGCGGGGTGCGGGGTATGCCGCCGGGATCTGCGTTGTCGCGGGCATCGCCATCCAGATCGCCGTTGGTGGCCTGCACGGCAGCGTGGAAAAGGGCGTGGAGGCAGCCATCGCACTCGCTGCCGCATCGGTGCTCACGTGGATGATCTTCTGGATGCGCGAGCACTCGCGCACGATGGGCGCCGAGTTGCGCCGTCAGGTTGCCGAGGCCACCACGGCGGGTGCGCTCGCGCTGATCGCATTCGTGGCGGTGCTGCGCGAGGGTCTCGAGACCGTGCTGTTCCTCCTGTCGGCCGAGACCACGTCGTCCAGCGGCTCGAGCGTGGTGGTCGGCGGTCTGGCCGGTCTCATCGTGTCGGCAGTGCTCGGCCGCGTGTTCTACTCCGCGGGGCACAGGCTCAACCTGCGCACGTTCTTCAACGTCACCGGTGTGCTGCTGATCCTCTTCGCCGCCGGCCTCGTGGGCAAGTTCTTCCACGAGCTGCGCGAGATGCTGGAGATCGAGAGCGGCTGGCTGTGGAGCCCCGGCTGGACCGTGGAGAGCGGTCTCTGGGCCAAGGGCGCGTTCTACGACTTCATGAAGGGCTTCTTCGGCTGGCACGCCGAGACCGAGCGCATCAGGCTGATTGCCTACTTCGCATACCTGCTGCCCGTGGGCTGGGCGTTCCTGTGGGGCGGCCGGAAGGTCACCGCGGCGCCGAGTGCATCGGGCAACGACGCCGGTTCCCCCGTCGCTGAGAAGGTGGGCAGCTCCGCCCAATAGCCTTTCGGGAATGGCCCCAACAGACGGCACCCCCATCGACATCAAGCCCCGCAGCCGGGACGTCACCGACGGAATCCAGAAGGCGGCCGCGCGGGCGATGCTGCGGGCCGTCGGGCTCGGTGACGACGACTGGCAGAAGCCGCAGATCGGCATTGCCTCTGCGTGGAACGAGGTCACTCCCTGCAACATGTCGCTGCGCCGCCTCGCGGAGAGCGCCAAGCAGGGCGTGAGGGCTGCCGGCGGCGTGGCACTCGAGTTCGGCACCATCACGGTGTCGGACGGCATCTCGATGGGTCACGAGGGCATGAGGGCATCGCTCGTGTCGCGCGAGGTCATCTGTGACTCCGTGGAGACAGTGGTGCACGGTGAGCGCTTCGACGGCTTCGTGGGCCTTGCCGGCTGCGACAAGTCGATCCCCGCGATGCTCATGGCAGCGGCGCGCCTGAACCTGGCGAGCGTGTTCGTCTACAACGGTTCCACCCTGCCGGGCGTGCACAAGGGCCAGAACATCGACATCACGACGGTGTTCGAGGCGGTCGGTGCGTGTGCCGCGGGCACCATGACGCACGACGAGCTCACCGACATCGAGCGTGCCGCGTGCCCCGGCGAGGGTGCCTGCGGCGGCATGTTCACCGCGAACACGATGTCGTCGATCGCGGAGGCCCTCGGCATGAGCCTTCCCGGTTCTGCCTCGGCGCCAGCCGTCGACCGTTCGCGGGAGGGTGACGCGGAGCGAGCCGGCGCCGCAGTGGTGAACATGCTGCGCCTCGGCATCACCGCCCGCGACATATTGACGAAGAAGGCCTTCGAGAACGCGATCGCGGTGGTGAATGCCCTCGGTGGCTCCACCAACGCGGTGCTGCACCTGCTCGCCATCGCGTACGAGGCGGGAGTGGATCTCTCGCTCGAGGACTTCAACCGCATCGCCGAAAAGGTTCCCCACATCGCCGACACCAAGCCCGGCGGGAAGTACCACATGACCGACGTGCACCGCATCGGCGGCGTTCCCGTGGTGCTGAAGCACCTCCTCGATGCCGGCCTGCTGCACGGGGACGTGCTCACCTGCACCGGTCGCACGATGGCGGAGAATCTCGCCGACATCGACCCGCCCGCACCGGACGGCGACGTGATCCACCCGCTGTCGGACCCCATCCACACCGAGGGCGGCATCAACGTGCTGGTGGGTTCGCTCGCCCCGCAGGGGTCGGTGGTGAAGGTGGCCGGTCTCACGAAGGACCAGATGCAGTTCGAGGGTCCCGCGCGTGTGTTCGACGGCGAGGACGGCGCGATGGACGCCATCATGAACGGCACCATCAACCACGGTGACGTCATCGTCATCCGTTACGAGGGCCCGAAGGGCGGCCCGGGCATGCGCGAGATGCTCGCGATCACGGGTGCGCTGAAGGGCGCCGGGCTCGGCAGCACCGTTGCGCTGATCACCGACGGCCGTTTCTCGGGCGGAACGTGGGGCTTCTGCATCGGCCACGTGGCGCCGGAGGCGGTCGACGGCGGCCCCATTGCGTTCGTGCGCGAGGGTGACCGCATCCGCATCGACGTGCCGTCGAAGTCGCTCGACGTGCTGGTGGACCCCGCCGAGATGGAGAGGCGAAAGGCCGGCTGGAAGCCGAACCCGCCGCGCTACACCAGCGGTGTGCTCGCGAAGTTCGCCCGCCTCGTGCAAGGCGCCGAGCGTGGCGCTGTCACCAACGTGAGCCTCTAGAAGTGGACGAGCGGAACCTGCGCGCCGATGTGCGTCGGTTCATCGCGTCGAACTGGGACCCGAACATGGGCCTGCGCGAGTGGCGCGGCATCCTCGTGGATTCCGGCTGGGCGGTGCCGTCATGGCCCGAACGCTGGCACGGCCGTGGCCTGCCGGCATGGGCCGATGCCGTGGTGCGCAACGAGATCCAGGCGTGCGGGGCCGTGTCATCGGTGCCGTCGGGGCTCGCCGGGCCCACCATCCTCGAGCAGGGGCCCGACGACGTGCGCGAGCGGTTCCTGCGGCCGCTGCTCACCGGCGAGGAGACATGGTGCCAGTTGTTCAGCGAACCGTCGGCCGGTTCCGACCTCGCCGGTCTCACGTCCACCGCGGTGCTCGATGGCGATGAGTGGGTGGTGAACGGACAGAAGGTGTGGAACACGAGCGCGCACCACGCCGATCTCGGCATGTTCCTCGCGCGCACCGACTGGGACGCACCGAAGCACGAGGGCATCACCTATTTCGTGCTGCCGATGAGCCAGCCCGGCGTGGAGGTGCGCCCGCTGCGGCAGGCGAACTTCCACTCCTCGTTCAACGAGGTGTTCCTCACCGATGCGCGCATCCCGCGCGCCTGGGTGGTGGGGGAGACGAACCGCGGTTGGGCCGCCGCGCTCGCAACGCTCGCCCACGAGCGGAGCTTCGCGGTGCTCGGCCGCACCGACTTCCGCAACATCGCGGAGGGTCGTGCGCTTGACGAACTGCGCGGGGAGGCTGCGGAATCGGCCCGCGTGTACTCGTGGTACCCGCAGCGCGCCGGCCGCGCCGACCTCGCGGTGCCGCACGCCCGCGAGGCGGGCCGTGCCGGCGACCCCACCGTGCGGCAGGAACTCGCGCGGCTCCACTCCATGCAGCGCATCGGCCAGTGGACAGCAGAGCGCGCCACCGCGGCGCGGCGACTCGGCCGGCCACCCGGTGCGGAGGGTTCCATCGGCAAGCTGGCCCTCAGCAACCTCGCGCGGCAGGCGAACAGGGTGCACACACTGCTCTCGGGTGCGAACGGCATGCTCGCGGGCACCGACCCCGCAGCGCGGATGGACGGCGTGATCGCCGAGATACTCATCTCCACGCCGGCGCAGTCGATTGCCGGCGGCACCGACGAGGTGCAGCGCAACATCCTCGGTGAGAAATTCCTCGGACTGCCGAAGGAACCCGACCCCGCGAAGGGCCTGCCCTACCGCGAGGCCCGCAACCGCTGATAGGCGCTACTGCTTGCCCATCTCCGAGTCGTGGTGCACCTTCGCGTCGGGGCCGGGCCTGGCGTCCAGAAGCTCGACGTCGATCCACTTGATCGTTCCGGTGAAACGGAACGGCGAGGCGTACGACGGTGACACCGGGGCGCCGTTGTCGCAGCCCACGTCCATGCCGTTGAACGGCATCCATCCACGGATCATGCGCGGCACCTCCACGCTGCCGACGTCCCTGCCGTCGAGGCGCAGCACACCGGTTCCGCCGGTGCGTGTGGTCTTGGTGAACTCCCACTCCAGCACATGGTCACCGGCCGCGAGTGCGGCCTTTGCCCTGATCTCGTGGGGCTCCATCGGGAAGTGGTACCGGAAGCACACCTCCCCGTCCTGCACGAACATGGAGTAGCCGGCCCAGATGTCGCCGTCCTTGATGAGGACGCCCTCGCATCCGCCCGCGGGCGCCGTGAAGTGTGCGGTGATGCGGTGGCTCGTGTTCATCAGCTGCGGTGAGTTGTCGCTCGGGAGACGCTCGAGTCCGGGCCACAGCCGGAACGAGCGTCGCGGCGGGCGCTTGTTGATGGTGCCCATGCCGTCGCTGACCGGGAGCACCTTGTACTTCGCGGCCTCCTCCCACCACGTCTCGACCATCGCATCCAGCTTGTCCGGCATCTGTGCAGCCAGGTCGTTCGACTCCGAGAAGTCGTTGTTCAGGTCGTACAGCTCCCACACGTCGTCGAACAGCGGCGTGCGGAACTTGTGCCGGGTGACGGCCTTCCAGCCGTCCACCACGATGCCGCGGTGGCCCACCATCTCGAAGTGCTGCACCTTCTTGCGGGTGGGCTCCGCACCGTTGCGGATGGCGTACGCCA
>JBMUAQ010000014.1:0-26747 GCA_049454855.1 Ilumatobacteraceae bacterium | reverse complement strand
GTGAACTCATTGATGGCTTCAATTGCCGACGCGACATCAATTTCTTCCGGTCGAGCATCACATGGCTCGGACGGTGACTCGTCGGCAGGTGATCCAACTACTACTCCCCTGTCAATGCGAAAGTAAAACTCTTCTGGATGGCGCAGAATCATTGGCCCAGGTTCGAAGTCTGTCGAGACTCGACTTGTGAAGATCGTACGCCTGAGTGGGTGGAGCGGAATAGTTGAACACCCTGCCCGTTCCGCCACGACGTTGCCCCATGCACCTGACGCATTGACTACTAGGTCAACCTCAAACAGTCCATTCCCTGCAGAAACAAGTGCACTGTCGCGATGATGGAGATCAATGCTGACAACTTCGTGAAGTTTTTCAACAGCGCCATTGTTTGACACCAGACGTTTCACATATGCCTGATGCATCGCCGCTACGTCAACATCAAATCCCGATCTATCCCGAAGGACTGCACTGATTCGATCTCGTGCGATGTAGGGAGCAACCCGGCATAGTTCGTCAATAGACCACACCTCCATCGTTGTGTGGGATTCCAACGTAGGTCCTATGTCGCACAATTGTCGATCATCAAAAACTTGCACCATGTCTCGTGGAGTAAGAATTGGATGTCCAACTTCTTCTGACAGTTGACTGAAGATTTCAAGACTCTGAGATGAAAGTTCCTGGATCGCATTGTTTCCGTAGGAACCGAGAAACATTGCGGCGGACCTGCCTGTTGTGTGATGCGCTAGATGAGGTTCCATCTCCAGCAAAGTCACATCATGTTCCAAAGACAACTCGGCCGCCACACTTACACCAGCGATTCCTCCACCGATGACAGCAATTCTCATTGTGCGGTCCACTCGAGCGTTGTATCAATTGGCCAGATTGGTTCTGGGTGTCTTGAATGATCAAAATTCTTCACGTTGAGCGTGGTGAGTCCCGGTGAATCCGCGGTCAAGATGTGTGACGCAATGTCATTGAACCCAGCTCTGAAGTGCGCACTCGACTTGAGGCCGACGATGGAACATCTGGATGTATCGATTCCGTGCAATTTGAATATTTCGGTATCAAATGTTTGTTGTGGTTTCGACGTCAGAATTACGTCTACTTCACCAACCTTGATTCCAACGGATGGCCCGACATTCATGGGGTATCCACGCATCATGTGAGTCAACACGAATCTGCCATCGGTGATTGTGCGAACGGTTGCTGTCACTTTGAGTGGAGGACCATGCAGAGGACCATGTGCACCACCAATGACCATGTCAAGGGAGTTACCGACGCCGGCATTTATCGCCTCCTGAACGGCACGCGGATCGCACAACATTGCAAACGCTGACTCAGGAATTTGCTGTTCGAGCATCGCCCCGAGAAGATGTGTTCCATCGCCGGGAGTTCCTCCGCCAGGGTTGTCACTCGTATCGTTGATGACCACCGGAGTCTCGCCCTCTGCGACAAGACGGGCCGCCGCCATCAAGGCTGACTCCGGAGAATGCGACTCTTGCACGAATTTCCGGCGCGACGACCAGATCCACGTCGCAACTTCCTTGGCTGTCGAGGCTGCAAGTTGCCTGTCTCCATCTGTCGTGCACACCACGTGAACACCGACATGTGGAGTATCCGAGAACGGGAATCCATGAAATACGGTGCAATCAATGATTCCACTTCGTTTCTCAACTTCGCGACACAACGTGTTCATCTCTTCAGCGGGATGACCGGGATCCGTGGTTGCCGGCTGAAGCAAAATAGGAACGGTGATCAGCTCGGTGACAGGGCTGATTTTCTTCTGGACAACATCAGCTGCGATCGATACTGCCTCCGCGCCACGTTCAGCCGAGTCTGTGTGGGGGTAGAGGTGATTACCAAGTAACGCAGTGAACTTGGCGGCCATTGTCGGCGACAAGTTCCCATGTAAATCCAGGGCCGCTGTGACAGGAAAGTCCGGGCCGGTGATTTCTCGAATTGACGCAATCAGATCGCCTTCAAGATCGTCGATTCCCTGAACAACCCCTGCTCCGTGCAGTTCCATCACAAGAGCATCGACGTCCGGGGATGCCTTCAAGCCCTCAAGTATTCGGGACTTGAATTCATCGTAGACAGACGCCTCGATGGTGCCCGAAGGACCAGCAATTGCGGAGAACACTGGAACTATTTCGATTCCGCGTCGGAGCCATTCGTCAATAATCCCTCCGATATACGTATTCATTCCTGAATACCGCAGCATTTCTTCGCCGACACGTACGGTGAACTGATCACGCTGGGTATAGCCACTGACGGAATCTGCATACGTATTTGTCTCGTGCATGAGTCCAGCGACAGCAAACTTCATGATCCAAACGTACATGCGTGACCACAATGCGTCAGCATCCCGATGCGACTCTGTTCAGAACGCTTATCCTCAGCGCAATCAGGCACTGCTCATAATTTGGGATGTGACAGCGTTCCAAGTGGTTACTGATACCTCGGCCACTACCCCATCACTACTGAGATTCGGAATTACGCACCAGCCTCAGGGGAGCGAGGAAGGTGCGAAAGTCGCAAACACACCTCACATGATCCATAGGGAGATTACCGGAGTGTGCTCAGAACGACCCCGCGTTAATCGTTCCCTATTTTGGATCGGCTGCATCCCATGGGACGGATCCAGATAACCAGTGCGTCACCTTTTCGGCTTGGTCATTGCTGTGCAGGTGACGTGGTGGAGTGGCGAACGTCTCGTATGGCGTGCACCGAAGCACAACTCGACCCTCTTCTTTTGCCATCGCAGCAACAAGTGGCCGTGCATCTTCGCCCAGTGGCTGGCCGGACATGCGTTCAGCAACTGCCATCATCACATCAACAACCAACTCTGGATCTCGATCAACCACGGCGTCGCAGTACACCTGCAGATATCCCATGGGCCACTTTTCATCAAGGACAAGAATGCTGACTTTTCCTGAACGACCGACAGCTTTTGCCTTTGAGCGAGCACCCATAGTGGCTATGAGCAGATCCCCGTTGTCCGTGGGAACGTAATAGACAACCGACTGTGCAGGTCCGTCCTTCTTGCGTGCATAACCAAAAACACACGTCCGATGGGTATGGACAAACTGTCGCCTTTCAGACGGAAGCATGTCTCGATCAGTGGGAAGTACAAACGGATCGTTGGAGTGCGGCAACAGAGCCATGTGAATCTCCTTGTTCAAGAAAGCCGAACGACTGAGTCAGAATACTGCAATCTGGCGTCACCAAAGAATGGCGTTTGGCGTTCCAAACATGTACTGAAACCCCAACCACTGCCCAACCAACACTGGGGTCCGTGATTTCGCACCAGCCTCACGGGGGCAGGGACATTGCGGAGTTCGCCACCACATGTCGCGTCTCCTGGATAACGGTTACTGGTTGGCGCTCTGAGAAAAGTCGAGCATCAGTCGGAAATTCTCTGCACACGAAAACCAACGGCAGGTCCCGAAACGAACTTCGGTGCGCCTATCGCACCTTCCAGGAAACGCCACGGATCAGGCAGTGCCTCATTGTCTTCAAGTTGCAGGAACTGACTGAATAGACCCGCGTCACCCATCACTTCATCACAAGAAATACCAAAAGTATTTATCTGGTATCTGCCTGTTGAGAATTGTTGACCAGACACAACTTCGGTCTTGGTGACTTCGAATATTCCACATGGCGGAGTTTGCGGGCCAGCACCTCCAACCAGGTTCGCTGTGCTCGATGACTGCAGCGCTGAACCGACCTCTGTTGTTGAAGAGCTGCCACCGCTGCATGAACTCAATGCGAGTGCAACGATTACTAGCCCACAAAAACCGATGACGATCTGTGACTTTGGGCGACTTCTCTTCCGATAACTCACACACTTACCATTGCAGATGAACGTAATGACGGGGCAAGAAGCCAAGATGAAATCAGGAAGTTCAGCATAAATCGACGATCTCGCGTTCTCTTCGCGACACCCCACAGCAGGAGCGACATGAGGCGTTCCAAAAACGGCGTGTCCCGTTCCAGACCTTGCCGGAGACCCCTGCCATTACCCTGTCCACGCTGGAGTATGGAGTTGCACACCGGCCTCACGGACGCCTGCGGGTGCCCGGAGCGAGCCGTTCTCCGCGGTTGTTGCGGCTACTTGCCGGACGCGGTGATGGTGGATGCCCGCAACTGCATCGCTCGGTGGAGGGCCTCCTCGGCCGTCTCGGCGAGCACGGTGAGATGGCCCATCTTGCGACCCGGCCGTGCCTGCTTCTTGCCGTACAGATGCAGATGCACCCCCGGTCCCTCCCGGAGCACCGACCAGTCGGGCTCGCCGTCGGACCACATGTCGCCGAGCAGGTTCACCATCGCCGCACCGCCGCAGTTCATCGAGAGATCAGCGACCGGCAGGCCCGCGAGCACCCGTACCTGTTGCTCGAACTGGCTGGTGACTGCGCCGTCGATCGTCCAGTGGCCGCTGTTGTGCGGCCGCGGTGCGATCTCGTTCACGAGCAGCCGGCCGTCCGACACGAAGAACTCGACCCCCATCACGCCCACGTACCCGAGTTCGTCGGCCACGCGGGCCGCGAGATGCCCCGCCTCCCCGACCAGTGCGTCGCCCGACGGCACGACGCTCGAGTCGAGGACCCCGTTCATGTGCATGTTCGTGGCCGGCGCGAAGCTGGCCACCTCGCCGTCCGCGGTGCGCACGATGATGACCGACATCTCTGCCTCCAGTGGCACCATGCGTTCGAGCACACACGGCACACGTGACATCGAATCCCACGCCGCACGGAGACCGTCCGGTCCGTCGATGCGGACCTGCCCCTTTCCGTCATAACCCATCGTGGCGGTCTTCAGCACCGCGGCACCGAACGTCCCACCGTCCAGCATCCCCGCCGACACAATCCGCGCCACGTCGTCATCGTTCTCGATCACCTCGAACCCGGCAACGGGAATGCCGGACGAACGGAGGAAACGTTTCTCGGCGCGTCTGTCCTGGGCGACTGCAACAGCATCCGCACCCGGGGCGACGCGGATGCGGCGCGCGAGTTGCTCCAACGAGTCGCACGGTACGTTCTCGAACTCGACCGTCACCGCCTCGCACAACGATGCCATCCGCATCAGCGCCGCGGTCGAGTCGTAGGGGGCGATGATGTGCTCGTCAGCATTGCGTGATGCGGGGCACAGGGGATCGGGGTCGAGCACCACCGTGCGGAAGCCGAGCGTTCGCGCCGCGCGGACGAAGTACATGCCGAGCTGACCCCCGCCCATCACCCCGAGGGTGCGCGTCATGAGGGCGGAAGCGCCGTGCCGGCGGCCTCGTCGTGACGTTCGCGTCGGTGTGCCGCCAGCTGTCCCGCGACGCGGTCGTCGTCGCGCGCGATGATGGCGAGCGCAAACAGCGCAGCATTCACCGCTCCGGCCTCCCCGATGGCGAACGTGGCCACCGGCGTTCCTGCCGGCATCTGCACGATCGAGTACAGCGAGTCCTGCCCGGAGAGATGCCTGGTGGGAACGGGCACGCCCAGCACGGGAACGAGCGTCTTGGCGGCCAGCATCCCGGGAAGGTGCGCGGCCCCGCCCGCTCCCGCGATGATCGCGGCATATCCCTCGCCGGCTGCGCTCTCGGCGAACGCGAACAACTCATCGGGCATGCGGTGGGCAGAGAGCACCTGCACGGTCGGCTCCACCCCGAACCGGCGGAGAGTCTCCACCGCGTTCTCCATGACCGGCCAGTCGCTCCTGGAGCCCATCACCACGGCAACTCTCGTGCTGCGGACTCCCATGTGGTGAACAGTAGTGATGTGCAGTGCGGTGAGACCCGTGCGTTAACAAATATTCAAGGCTCGCCCCCGCCGAGGGCGAGTGAATGCCGCCACCAGGGTTCCGTGAATGAACAAGGCCCTCCTGCGCGCCGTTGCCGCCGTGATCGCCGCCGGCTCACTCGTCACCGTGGCCCCGGCTCCCGTGGGTGCCCTGCCCGTACTGCCCACCGACGCCGGCAACATCACCCCCGACATCGACTGGTCGAAGTTCATCTCACCGCTCGTGAAGGCCTCGTCATCGCTGGCGTGCACCGTGGTGTCGGCCGCGTGGCGGCACTTCTGGGCCCTCGAACGCCCGGATTCACCGACCGCCGACGATGCTCTCGCGTGCATCAGGTCCGTCGGGATCGACGCCGTGCTCGAGACCTTCGACGAACCGGCTCCGCCGGCAAACGAACCCGACGACGCTCTCGTGCGTCACACACGCATCCGGCTCTGTCTCACCCCCGACCGCGACCCCGAGGTGCGTGAGTTCCTTCGTGCCCACCCCCGCGGGGGCCGGCAGCTGGCCACCATCTGGTGGGACGTCACTTCACGGTGACGGTGACCCACTTTGATGCGTTGCCCGCACGGTCCACCACGCGCACCCACAGCCTCTTCTTCGTGGTGTTGATGCGCACGGTGCGCGAGGTTGCCTTGGGTTTGGACGTCGGAACGTCGGTGACCCTGCCCCGTGAAGACGTCTTCACCTGCACCTTGCCGATTCCCGAGTTCTTGTCGCTTGCCCGGACCCTCAGACTCACGCCACCCTTCCTGACGGCCGCTGCAGTGACATTGTTCGGGGACGAGGCTGTTGAGGTCCCTGCGGCACCGCTCATGACAGGCGCCGTGGTGTCGAGGATGATGTCGTCCTGGTAGGGCGTCGAGGCGGTGCCGAGGCGGCTGACGAACTTCACGTAGACCACCTTCGGCAGGCGCTCATCCTTGCTGGCCACGAGCGTCCACGGGATCTCGGCCGAACTGTCGGTGAGTGTGAAGGTCTTGGACCTCGAGAAGCCGCCGTCGTTGGAGAGGATGGCCTGGACCGAACCGGTCGTGCCCGTCACGTAGACCGTCACGGAGCGCGACTTGGTGAACTCGGCGGCGTCGTTCACCGACACACCCACGGGCCGGGCCGTGGTGAAAGAGAGGATGTCACCCTTCGTTGTGCCCTCGCTGTTCGTGGCCTCCACCCGGAAGTAGTACTTGGTGCGCTCGACGAGCCCCGTCACGGTGGTGGACACGTCGGTGTCGTTCATGCTGGTGGCTACCGTGGCTGCCTGCGAGACCCCGTCGGACAGGTCGGCCTCCTGGCCGTACACGAAGTTCACAGTGGTGGCCCCGCCCTTGGGGTTCACCACTGCGTTCATCGTGGCGCGGCTGCCCGACACAGAGGTGGCCGCCCCGGTGGTGACCACCGGCTTCACACCCGTGATGGTGAACGACCTGTCAACCGATGCGGCCTCGACGAACATGCCGTACTCACCGAGCGACGCCCTGACAGTGCAGGTGCCCGGAGCAACATAGGTGACCGTCGATCCCGACACGGTGCACACCGAGGTGGTCGTTGACGAGAAGGTCACGCTCCCCCCGGAGGTGGAAGTGGCAGTCACGGTCCGGGTGCCGTCGACCAGGTTGCCGTTCGTGAGCGCCTCGAAGGTGACCGACTGCGCCAGGAAGGAATCCGCGTCGACGGCAAGTGACTTCTCGATGCCGGTGTTGTCCCCACGCTGTCCGTTGTTCCCCTCGCCCCAGCACTTGATGGTGAACGTGCCGAGTGCGCACGTTGTGCGCCTCCCGGCAGACACGGCCACCATTCCCGCCACGTCGGTCACTGCGTCGGGGCCGAACGACGATATGCCCGAGAGGGTGCCGTTGCCCACCTGTGCGTACTGGTTGTCGCCGAAGCAGGCGACGGCGCCGGACTCCCGCAGGATGCACGTGTGCGCCTCCCCGGTGGTGACACCGACGACATCGGTGGCATACGAGCCAGAGTTCCTGCTGGCCCTGACGGGAACCGCCCTGGTGTTCGAGGCCCCGGGGTTGACTGCCTCGGCGGAACCCAGCATGCCGTTGTAGTCGGCACCCCAGCAGTACGTCATTTTCGACGATGTCACAGCACATGAATGGTCCTTCGCGACGCTGATGCCCACAGCGCCCGCGAGATCACCTCCCGCCGCCGTCTTCACTGTGACAGGGATGTTGCTGGTTGACGTCGAATGGTCACCCAGCTGGCCCATCATGTTGTAGCCCCAGCAGCGTCCGCTGCCGTCGGCGAGCACTGCACACGTGTAGTTCGACCCCGCCGACACCGCGACAGCAGTGGTGATGTTGCTCACGGTCACCGCGGTCTGACTGTCGGAGAAGTCAGCATTTCCGAGCTGGCCGTCGTCTCCCTGGCCCCAGCACTGGATTGAGCCCGTGGTAAGCAGAGCGCACGCGTGGTAGTAGCCGGCTGTGACCGACACAGCACCGGTCACGCCGGTCACCTGTGTCGGCACCTGGTTGATTCCCGCCGCCTGGCCGGTAGCCATGAGCTGTCCGTTGCCCCAGCACCACACCGTGCCGTCCGTCTTCACGGCACAGGTGAACCCGTTGCCCGCCGAGACGGTGTCGACCCCGGTGAGGTCGGGCACGAGCGTCGGCAGTGACACTCCTCCGATCGTCGGCGACTGGCCGGACTGGCCGTAGGAGTTGTTGCCCCAGCAGTACACCTTCCCGTCACTGGCGAAGCACGCGTGGTCGTAACCGACGGAAAACCTCTTCGCGGCCGACTGCAGCGACGAGGCATGATCGTCACGATCGGCACTGGCGGTCCGGGAGGCCAGCGCGGTTGAACCCGCAATGAGGCAAACGAGAGCGAGCAGTCTGAAACAACGGCGAAGCATGGCTGAATCTTGGTACAAACCTGTTGCAGGGGCAAGAACATCACGCAATCTCCCGCCCGGCTGGGAGCGAACGCCCCTGTCGATGGGAGTATTCCCCCGCTGACACACGCGCAACAGGGGGAACTCATGGCCACGCTAGACACAGGAACACCCGACCTTCTCGCACGGGTCGAGGGGCACGTGGCGGTGATCTCGTTCAACCGCCCTGCCGCACGCAACGCACTGTCGGACGCGATGTACGACGGGTTCGCGCGCGTGCTGCCGCAGATCGCCGCCGACCAGGACATCCGCGTGGTGATGGTGACCGGCGAGGGCGGTGCGTTCTGCTCGGGCGGTGACGTGAAGGGCATGAACGCACGCCACATGGGCGACGGTGCAACATCGTCGCGCGGCACCTCCACCGAGACAGCTGTGTCCCACCTGCGGAGGATCCAGTCACAGGTGAGCACGGCCCTGCGCAGGCTGCCCCAGCCGGTGGTGGCCTCGCTGCCCGGTGCGGCAGCCGGTGCGGGCCTGTCCATCGCGCTGTCGGCCGACCTGCGCATCGCGGCCGAGCGCGCCATCATCGTCACCGCGTTCGCGAACGTGGGTGCCAGCGGTGACTTCGGCACGTCGTTCTTCCTCACGCGCACCGTGGGCGAGGCGAAGGCAAAGGAGCTCATGTTCACCTCTCCGCGGCTGACGGCGCGCGAGGCGAGGGAGTACCACATAGTGAACGCGGTGCTTCCCGACGAGGGCTACGAGGAGGCCGCACTCAACTGGTGCCACGACCTCGCGCAACGAGCACCCATCGCCCTTCAGTACATGAAGGCGAACGTGAACCGCGCCTACGACGTGACCCTCGAGGCAGCGCTCGACGCCGAGGCCACGGGAATGGTGCGCACGATGGCAACCGCCGACCACCGCGAGGCCGCTGCCGCCTTCGTGGAGAAGCGCGCACCGAGGTTCACCGGCAGCTAGCCGGCCGATCCCGGCTCGCGCGGCAGGCCGAGCGCCCTCTCCCCCAGCGTGTTGCGCTGGATCTCGTCGGTGCCGCCACCGATTGACATGCGCGGCGAGTTGAGGAAGTGGTACCGCCAGAACCGGTCGTCGGCGCTGTCCTCGTGCGCCGCCAGTGACGGTTGCAGCCTCGCCACCACCGACGCACAGTGCCGTGCCTGACGCGTGCGCCACAGTTTGCCGATGCTGGGGTGCACCCCGCGTCGCCGCGACAGCCAGGCCATCACCATCTCGCCCGAGTACGCGCGTGCCAGCTCCTGGCGCACGAGGGGGTCGGCGGCACGACCGTTCGAGACCGCCAGCGAACGAAGGAAGTGGAACGGCAGGGCCGCGGAGCCCGATGCCTTGCGCTCGCCGTCGTCACTGCCCGCACCGAGCGACGATCGCTCATGGGCGAGCAACTGCGTGGCAGAGCGCCACCCGTCGTTCACCTCCCCCACCACCCAGTCGCGCGGGCCGCGCGCGTCGGTGAAGAACACCTCGTTGAACTCCGCATCACCGGTGATCTGGCGGAGCGGGCGCACCTCCACGCCCAGCTGGTGCATGGGCATCACCATCATCGTGATGCCTGCCTTCCCCGGGTCGTCGCCGGTCCGCACCAGCATGATGCCGAGGTCGGCATTCTGCGCGCCCGAGGTCCACACCTTCTGGCCGTTCACCACCCACTCGTCACCGTCGGGCACCGCACGCGCAGCGAGCGACGGGAGGTCGCTGCCCGCACCCGGTTCGGAGTACAGCTGGCACCAGATCTCCTCACCGCTCAGGGCTGCCGGCACGAACCGCTTCTTCAGTTCCTCCGAGCCGTACTGGAGGATGGTGGGCACGGCCATGTTCAGCCCTATGCCGAAGGTTGATTCCTCGTGGGGCACGCGGCCCCTCGCGAGGCGCTGCAGACGCCGTGCACCGTCGGCCGGTTCGCTGCGTCCGCCGTACTCCTCCGGCACACCGAAGCCGGCGAGACCCGCCTCCCACAGCGCACGACGCCACGCCCGGGCGCGCGCGACGTGCCCCGCACCGGCGGCCGCGAGCACATCGTCCAGGCGCGCGAAGAAGCGTTCCACCTCGTCGTCGAATGAGTCCCCCACGGGGGAGACACTATGCGCGCGGCCCCGCAGGGGCCGGTAGTCAGGCGTCGGTTCCCGCGGGCTTGCGGCGCTTCATGGCCACCGCACCCCCGGCGAGCACCACCACGGCAGCGGCGATGATCACGGTCAGCATGGTGTTCGAGGACGAGCCGGAATCACCGACCGGCACCAGCTCGACGGGCTTGCGCACGAGCGCCACCGTGAGCTCGCGTGCCGCGGTGTCGGTGGAGACCACGTTCACCTTCAGTTCCTTGGTGTCGGGGCCCAGCTGCACCACGCGGTTCGCGTCGTCGATCGGCACATACCCGCCGTAGCCGGCGGACACCTGGATGCGACCCGATTTCGCCCCCGCCAGAGACAGCACCGACGCCTCGAACGCGGGCGAGATGGTGATGGTGAGAGCCGAGTCGGGAATCGCGGCATTCACCACGTTCGGGTTGTCGGTCTGCTCGATCACGGCCGGGGTCACGGTGAACTCGGTGGGCTTCACCACCTGCGTCGCGACGGCGGGCGTGGAGTCGGAGACTGCGGGGACGGTCTCGTCGGTGGACGGGACCGAGCCACCCCCGGCCGGGACGGTGTCCTCGACCGGCGGCACGGCACCGTCAATCGACCAGTTCAGCTTGTACGAGCCGAACCCCTGGCGGTAGCAGCCCGAGATCAGGAAGTAGTACGTGTCGCCCTCGGTGACCTCCACCTGCTGGCCGGCCCACTCGGGCAGCCAGCTCGTCTCCAGGTTCTGCACGTCCGCGGCTGATGTCGCCTTGGTCAGCAGGTACACCGGGACTGCGAAGGAGCTGTCCAGCGAGAAGGTGAGAAGGCCCGACTTCGGGGCCGTCCAGCGGTGCCACGTCGACACATCGGCCTCCCAGAAGCACCCTGTGTGACGGCTCTCGCCCTCTTCCCAGGTTGCGCCGAGCGAGTTGCCCCGCGCGATGCCGGCCTCACCCTCGATCACCGACGCATCGGCGAAGTTGTCGTTTGCGGGAACGGCCACCGCCTGCGGGGTGACCTTGATGGTGCGCTCGAGTTCCTCGCCGCTGTCGCAGGTTCCCCAGATGCGGATGGAGTACGTCTCCGGCTGCGATGGCACGAACGGCTGGTGGGTGGGGGCACCCGAGTAGATCTCGTAGCGAGCGCTCGAGGCCAGCCAGTACCACTGCTGGACATTGCAGGTTGAGCTGGCGCCGAACCACACCGCATCACCCACCTTGGGGTTCTCGGGGAAGACCATCGTCTGCACCGGACGCTCGCTGCTGCCCTGGGCACCTGCCGAGCCCGACGAGTCCGTCGGTGCGGAGTCGGACGGTGTGCTGTCGGACGGCAGGGAGTCAACCGGCGTGCTGTCGGACGGCATCGGTGTCGTGTCGGTGGTGACGCCTTGTTCCACGCACGCGGCACGGAGCTCACTCAGGGCGCCCTCCTTGGCGATGCGTGCATCCGTCGCGGCGTGGTACGCGGCGAGAGCGTCAGCCAGTTTCACGTCACCGGCATCGACCTCGGCCTGGGTGGCCTCACCGGCGGAGAACGCCTGGGTCAGAGCTGCATACTCGGATTCGGCCTGGGCAAGAGCGTCGTAGGCCGTCTGCTGCGCCTCGAGGGCCGCAGTCACCTCTGCCTCGGCTGCAGCAACATCCTCGGGAACACACAGCGCCGAGTTGCGCTGACGGGTGAACTCCACCGACGACGACTCGCCGCACGCGCCGAGCACCCCGACGAGAATCAATGCCGCTGCTGCGAACCGGGTCTGGGTTTTCATGGTGCCTCCAAGCATCCCGCGCATGATTGCACACGGATTCAGTTTGAGCGGCCACCCTGCCCGGTTCGGGCCCCGAATCCCGGCCGGGTCAGACCCCGAGACTGCGGAAGAACCCGTCGGGGGCCACCACGTCACCCCGGTCGAGCTGGCTCACATGTGACTTGCCCACGCCCATGAGTGCGGAGTCGATGCCGCCACGCAACAGGTCGAGCACGTTCTCGACGCCCGCCTGACCGTTCGCAGCAAGACCCCACAGGTAGGCGCGACCGATCATCACAGCCTTCGCACCGAGGGCGAGTGCCTTCACCACGTCGCTTCCGCGGCGCACACCGCCGTCGAGCACCACATCGATCTGGTGACCCACCGCGTCGGCCACGGCCGGCAGCGCACGCACCGGTGCCGGCGTGCCGTCGAGGTTGTTGCCGCCGTGGTTCGACACAGACAGCGCGGTGGCACCGATGTCCACCACTCGCTTCGCGTCGTCCACCCTGCACACCCCCTTCACCATGAACGGGCCGTCCCACTGCGAGCGCAACCAGGCGAGGTCGTCCCATGTGGGCAGCGGCGTCTGCATCCACTCGTAGTACGCACCGAAGAAGGTCGGCGCCTTCTCGCCCGGCTTCTGCATGTTGGGGGCGGTGAGGTCGGGCAGGTGCAGCGTGCGTGCGAACTGCCACAGCCATGCGGGCTTCACCGCCACCTCGGGAGCCAGTTTCACCATGGCCTTCAGGTCGATCTTCTCGGGGATCCAGGGGCTGCCCCAGTCACGCCCGTTGGAGAAACTCCAGTCGAGCGTGACGATGATGCCCTTCGCACCCGCGGCACGGGCGCGCTCCACGCGCTGCGCGATGAGGTCGCGTCCGCCGCACCAGTAGATCTGGAAGAAGGTGCGGTCGTTGACGGCCGCGACATCCTCCACCGACCGGCTCGCGAACGAACTGAGACCCATCGGGATGCCGCGGTTCTGCGCCGCACGGGCCACCGCCACCTCCCCCTCCGGGTGAACGGCCTGCACGCCCGTCGGCGAGATGATCACGGGCATCGAGATCTCCTGGCCCATCACAGTCACGTTCATGCCGCGCTCACGGGGCAGGTTCGCCATGTGGGGCGCGAAACCCAGCTGGTCGAACGCGGAGAGGTTGTCAGCCAGCGTGAGGCCCTTCTCGGAACCCGCCACCAAGGCGCCGTAGACGGAACGGGGCAGGCGCTTCTTCGCGCGGCGCTGGGCCTCTGCGACCGTCTCGAACCATGCGTTGGCCATCGTGTGTTCCTCCGTGGGGGACGAGGGAGTGTAACGCCGGCGCTCCGCACGCTTCCCCGCCGCGCGCCGACATGAGTAGCGTCCACGATTGTATGAAGGTTCAGTCGATTCTCCGCCGTCTCGGCGCCGCATCCCTCGTCCTGCTCGCAGCCTGCGGCGGGAGTGGCGGTGATTCGTCCGCCGGACTTCCCCGCACCCCGGCGGCCACCACGATGACACTGGCCGACAACGGCTTCACGTTCGCCAACTTCTCGGCCAAGAAGACCACGGAGCAGTTCGACGAGTCCGACCTGGTCGCCATGTTCGGTGCCACACCCGAGGTGTGCACCGGCGGCACGGAGCCGTGCCGCCCCACGCCCGAGGCAGCTGCGTTCGCCCGCATGGTGAACCAGGCGCGTGCGTCGGGCCACTGCGAGGGCCTCGTGGCACTTGCCGCGAGCAGGTTCCTCGAGAAGGTGACGCCATCGACCGGCGAGCTGCCCCGCGACACCGACGTGGTGCACGCGATCTTCCGCGCGTTCGCGACGCAGTTCCTCCCCGAGTCCCAGGACCTCACGGGCGGCTGGGCAAAGAAGTCACTCGAGGAGGTGCTGGCGGAGCTGCAGTCGAACCTCGCGGAGGACCGGCCCGAGTACACCCTGAACCTCTACACGGACAACGGCGGTCACGCCGTGCTGCCCACCGCAATCGAGTTCCCCGACAACGACACGGCGCTGGTGCGCGTGTACGACAGCAACTGGCCGGGCAAGGACAGGTACGTCACCTTCGACCTGAAGAAGAAGGAGTGGTCGTTCAGCTTCGCCGGACGCGACCCGGGCAACGACCCGAATGCATGGACAGGCGGCAAGGGCGACGTCGACCTCACCTCTCTCGCATCGCGCACCACCAGTTCGTGCCCGTTCTGCGGCGACGGTGCGTCGGTGCGCAACACCCTGCTCGTCATCCGCTCGGTCGACAAGAAGATTGAGGTGACCACCGATTCGGGAACGGTGACGCCCGACAGCCCGGTTGCCGGCGACATCACCATCAAGCCGCTCGCCGGCCCCGGCGCGGAGCCGGCCGAGGGCGAGCCGCGTGACTACATCGTCAGCATCCCTGCCGGCAACAAGTCCACCAAGGTGAAGGCAGGCACAGAGGCGCGCATCGTCGCGATCACACCCGACGCCGTTGCCGAGGCAACCACACCGGCCGGTGGGTCCTCCTCCCCGATTCAGTTCCTCCCCGGCAGCATCGCCGTCTCCGACGCAACCATCCAGCTCACCCTCGCGGCCGGTGACTTCGTCATCACGTCGTCGGGCGAGAACAACACGATCACCGCCGGCGACAACGGCGTGTCGGCCACCGTCGACAACGCGGCCGGTGCACCGGTGACGGTGGAGACAACCACCGAGCAGCCCGCCGTCGAGGTGGTCGCCGGCGGCGCGGAGGAACTGCCGGAGGGTGCCTCGTACGTGGTGGCCACGCAGGCCTCCGACGGGGTCGTGGAGGTCACCACCTTCGCTCCTGACGGATCATCGAGCACGCAGGAGTCGGAGGGAACCCTCGGCAACACGGGTGTCACCCCCGACCTCTCTGACCCTCTCGCCGCGACGAACGAGGTTCCGGGTCTTCCGCCCGAGGCCGAACGCAGCAGCGAACCTTCCACCAGCACCACGGTGCCGGCCTCCACCACCAGCTCGATTGCCACTGCGGACAACAGCGGCGTTGATACCGGCGGTGGTTCGGGCGGCAACCAGACCACGCAGACCACGAAGCCCAGGAGCACCACCACCGTCCCGAAGTCGACTGCACGCACGGCAGTGACGGTGGGCATCAACCTCGATGAGTGGGGCTTCGGCGCGAACGACCCGGAATCGTCAGGGTTCGACGCGACACTCGCGGTAACGGGTTCCGACAACCAACGATGCAGCACGGCCGTGTGCCTGGAGGGTCTGGTGGTGGAGGGCACCGCCAGCGGAACCGATGCCGCAACGGGGCGAACGGTCACCACATCGGCCACCTTCACGATGAAGGCAATGTCAGTGCCGTTCTCGCTGCGGTGCGGGAACGCGGGCAGCTGGGTGGCAGCAACTGGTTCGGCCGGCGCGTACACCGCCACCTGCCAGATCGCCTCGGTCACCCAGGACGAGACCGTCTACATCCGAACCTGACCCCCACATCGGGGGCCGATGGCCACTCGCGCACCGGAGCCGACCCAGTTAGGCTGAACATACGTTCATTCCTGAAGGTGGGTCCATGCGTCGTCTTCTCATCACCCTGTCACTCATCGCCGGAGGACTGGTCGGCGTCTCCACACCTGCTTCGGCAGACTCCGCGGAATCAGCGAACGACACGCTGAGGTCAGCGATGTCGAGGATCTCCTCGGGCATGGCGCACTCGTGCCGGGTGCTCGACACCGGGCATGTCGTGTGCTGGGGCCTCAACAGCGTGGGACAGCTCGGCACGGGTGACACCGCGGCGGCCACCACACCCATGCTGGTGTCGGGAATCTCGACAGCCGTCAGCGTGTCGGTGGGTGCCGTGCACACCTGCGCGGTGCTGGCGGACTCCACAGTGAAGTGCTGGGGCCGCGGGGAGTTCGGGCGCATCGGCGACGGAGACTCCTCTTCAACCAACCGCACCTCCCCGGTCACCGTGTGCGCCGACGCTGCCTGCACCACGCCGCTGTCGGGCGTGGCATCGCTGGCACTCTCGTACGAGGCCTCTTGCGCGCTGAAGTCGAACGGCACCGTGTGGTGCTGGGGCGACAACAACGACTGGCAGTTCGGCACCGACCCGGCCACCAGTGTCACCGGACGCACGTACGCAGGCCAGGTGACTGCACTGTCGGGGGTGAAGTCGATCTCAGCAGGTGACTACCACACCTGCATCATCCAGTCCGACGACACACCGGCGTGCTGGGGACTGGGAAGCATGGGCCAGCTGGGCACAGGGTCGTTCTCGAGTGCCGGACCAACGACGGTCTCGCTCGCCGGCATCACGACAGTGAAGGCAATCGCCGGTGGCTACGGGCACACGTGCGTCATCAAGTCGGATGATGTGGTGGGGTGCTGGGGTTCGAACTGGCGCGGCGAGACCGGGAGCGGTACCGGCACCATGTACGAGACGTCACTCGTGACACCACAGGTTGCTTCGTCCCCCGTCACCGCCAAGGCAATCTCGATCACCGGCAACAGCACCTGCGTGATCACTCTCTCCGACACGATCGCCTGCTGGGGCGGGTACATGGACGGTGGCTCGTTCCGACATGCCGGCTTCAACAACTCCAGCCAGTACGCACAGGAGGTGCTGGTGGGAAGCTCCGGGGCCACGGCCGTCGCCGTGGGGTCGCGCCACGGGTGCGCCCTGTTCGGTGCGTCCATGAAGTGCTGGGGCCTGAACGAGTACTCAACCGGGAACGGTGCGGGGGCACTCGCGAACTCCTCCACCACCAAGAGTGTCGATGCGTTCGTGTCGTCCCTCGGCGCCGCGGTGCCCACCATCACCCTCTCCGACCCCGGCAGCAGGTCCACCGCCGACGGCACCTTCACGGTGACCGCCACGAACTCGTCCTCGCGCGACACCCTGCTGTTCGCGTACAACTCGACCATCTGCAACTTCACCTCGGCCACCACCGTCACCATCTACTCGGCCGGTTCGTGCCAGATCGGCGCATCGAGCAATGCCGAGATATCGGACGGCACGAAGTACTTCGCCGCCAGCTCGGCCACCCGCACCGTCACCATCACCCAGTCGGCGCCGGTCGTCACTGCGGACAGCGCATCATCCATCACCAGCAGCGGCGCGACCCTCGCGGGAACGGTGAACGGGGCTCTTTCGGATGCCACCGTGACCTGGGCATGGTCCACCAGCAACAACGTGGCCTCGGCCACCACCGCCGCAGGGACGACCGTCACGGGCTCGGGTGCGCAAGCCGTATCGAAGGCCGTGACCGGGCTCGCAGCAGGCACGAAGTACTGGTTCTGGGTGAAGGCGGAGAACTCCGCAGGCGCCACGACCTCGAGCGAGGGAACCTTCACCACCAGCGGCTCGGCACCGCTGGTGACCACCGGCGCAACGTCCTCGGTGTCGTCCTCGCGGGCCACCCTGAACGGGGTTGTGAACCCCGGAGAGATGGAGACGGCGGTCTGGTTCTCGATCGGCACGAAGAGCGACCTCTCCGATGCATCGAGGATCGAGTACCGATCCGTCACCGGCACCACTGACACAGATGTGTCGGTGACGGCCACCGGCCTCACCGAGTCGACCCGTTACTACTACCGACTCGAGGCATCGAACAACCTCGGCGCAACCAAGGGTGACATCAAGTCGTTCACTGCGTCGCGCCCGGTCGGCATCACCATCAACGATGCCGCCGAGTTCACCAACAACCGCAGGGTCACCATCTACGCGACGGGGCCGAGTGGGTCGACACAGGTGATCCTGTCGAACGACGGCGGATTCGGCGGCTCGCAGACTTTCGACCTCGCCGACGGTTATGCGGAGATTCCGTGGAGGCTCGTCGCCTCGCGCGACGAGCGCCTGCCGAAGACGGTGTACGCCCGTTTCGTGCAGCGCCTCGGCACGCAGAGCTCCACCAACACCGACGACATCATCCTCGACACCACGGCACCCACCATGTCCGGTGCATCAGGCTCATCGACGGCGTCCTCCCCCTCGAACGTCACTGCGGCGGCCGTCAAAAAGGGGGCCGTCAGCCTGCGGGTGCGCGCGAGTGACAGGAACTCCGGCATCGGCAAGGTGCAGGTGAAGACATCGTCGCGCGGACGGATCACCGACGTGCCCACGTCGAACCCCAAGGCGTCGTCGCGCACCGTGAGGGTGAACACCAAAAAGACCAGGCTCTGGGTGCGGGTGGTTGACCGGGCCGGGAACGTGTCCAAGTGGGTCACCGTCACCGTGAAGTAGCCCGAGAATCCTCTCCGGTCTTGGAACCGGGCAGGAATGTCACTAAATTGTGGTTCATTCCTGATTGGGGAGGCTCCATGACCCGCTCGCTCGTTACCCGTGCACTTCGCGCGCTCGCCCTCGTGGCACTCGTGACCACCGCCGCCAGTTGCGGTGGCTCCGGTGACTCCGGCGATTCCCGCCAGCGCAACGCCGCGCTGCCGGAGACCGTCGACTTCGATGTCTCATGGGTGCCCGAATCGAACGTGTTCGAGCTCACCGCCACCGTCGACAAGATCGTCGTGCGCCTGTTCGCCGCGGGCGGGAACCAGCTCTCCGAACTTGCGACCGGGATCGGGCCCTACACGCGGTTCAAGTTTGACGAGGGACAGCTGGACTCGTACCCGGAGCCAGTCGCTTCGATGACGATGATCCCGCAGTTCATCAACGACGACGGCACAGTTGCCAGCGAGACCGAGCTGACGTTTGACCCCGCGGTCGGCGCGGTGAAGAGCGCCTCGCTCCCCGTTCCCGAGGGGTACTTCTCCACCGGCGACACCACCCCGGCACCGTCCGACTCAACGCCCGCCGGCGAGCCAGCCGATTTCGTGCTGCACTTCCCAAAGGGTGTCGTGACCGTGACCCAGAACGTGCGGATCCCCGATGATCTCGAGGAGGGCGAGACGCTCGAGCTCGTCGCCCTGGTGGCACCGAACGAGTCGAACCCCGACGCAACCCTGCAGATGGGTGTCGACTACCTCCCCGAGGACCTCTCGGCATCCCTCGGCCAGCAGTTCAGTTCTGCCGAGACAACGTCCGGTGCGGCGGGATTCCGCTCGTTCACACTCACGGGCATCAAGCCGAGTGATGCGATCGCGGAGCACCCCGAGACGAAGGTGATGCGTGTGACGCTGATGTCCGACGCGAAGACCACCGAACCGGGGTTCAGCGGCGCGGTCGTCACCTCGGTGTCGCTGAAGCGCGGCGACACCGAACTCATCGCCAACGGCAACTTCGACGACGGGAACCAGGACTGGGCCTCCTCCACCACCTACTGGGAGAACTGCGAGGACGCGCAGGGCTACAACCCGTGCGTCAGCGACAAGCCGGTGAACATGGCCGGTGGCGCGAACCCAGTGACGGACTCCACACCCGACACCACGCCGGACACCACGCCGGCGTCCGTTCCCGACACGACACCCGCGCAGGAGCCGTCCCCCGAGGATGACGGCCCACGCACCATCAGCCTCCAGCAGCAGGAGTGCTCGGCCGACTACGCAGCCGAGACCCGCACCATCACGTTGTGCCAGGCCTTCGACCAGATCGTGGCGGCCGGATTCGAGGCCGACGGGAACTTCGCCGACACGGTGAAGGGCGAGGGCTCCACCCTGGTGCTGCCCGAGAAGTTCATCGGTGCGAACCGCGTGTCGCTCCTGCGTCTCGCCGTGGCCTCGAAGCCCGAGGGCCTCGACACACCCACATTCCGCGGCGAGGGCCTGGTCCAGATCGACGACGGCTCGGCAGATGTCGACGGCCAGATCATGATCAGCCCCGACGGCACCGAGGCCGTGAATGACATCGGCAACACCAACGGCATGAGGGTGCAGATCACCGGGGCCGGGAAGTTCGACATCGACTGGGGCGACGAGACCAAGTTCTCGTTCGTCACCCTGAACGGCGTTGCCTACGACTACTACGAGAACGTCACGCCGCCCGACACATGGGACGAGGGCAAGCCGCTTCTGTGGCGGGCGTATGCAATCGACGGTTTCGGCCTTCCGCGTCTGGTGGCCAACGGAGCCGCCACGTACGACACCGACTACGAGGTGGAGTACATCGACCCCTTCTTCGAGCTGTGGAACCAGTCGATCGAACTGATCGAGAGCATGATGGCGGGCGAGGGCAACCCACAGGCCAACGATGCCTGTGCGGGGAACCTGCCGTACCTCATCACCGACCCGGTGACACCGTCGAAATCCACCCGGGTGACCCTCGTGGTCGACCGCGACTGCGAGGACCCGGAGGGCTCACTCGGCCTGCAGGTGTGGGGGATCGACGAGTACGACAACTGGGAGGGCGGCATGCCGATCTTCTCCCGGATGGTGAGCACGCGCTGGAACACCCGCCTCGAGGCCACCGTGTACCTCGCCTCGGGTGAGTACGTGATCATCTGGGGTGACGTGTTGAGGCCCACCGGCCAGCACGCCTTCCGCGTGACCGGAAAGGGCTCGGAGGTCTCGTGCATCTACCCGTCGGTGAACGTGGATCCCGAGTCGAGGACCGGGCGCCTGGAGTCCTGCATCACGGGCAACCGGAGGGTGCGCGCGTACGCCTACCAGCAGAGCAAGGACGGCTTCGACTGGGGCAGTGAGACGAAGCTCCCCTTCAGCAACGGCACCATCAACTTCAGCGAGCTGGAGTTCACCGGGCCGTTCGTGGTGGAGATCGACATCGACGACGCACCCGACGGCGAGATGATCGTCTGCATCACGGACTGCGAGAGGATGGCCGACCCCGAGGTGTTCGTCGACACCGTCACGGTCGACACCGCCGGGTTCAGCGGAACAGGGAAGGTCAACTCGACCGTTCAGTGCACCAGCGGTGAGGGCAACCCGATGTTCGACGGCGTCGACTACTACCGCCGCACATCGCCCACGTCGTGGAGCTGGGCGCAGTGGATGCGCCCGGGGCTCACGTCGCTCCCGTTCCCCGGCGAGTACTACGCAACATCCTTCTGTTTCAGGGACGAGAGTGTCTCGAGGGGCGCCACCACCTTCACGGTGGAGGGCAAGATGCCGAACCGCCCCGCCAACGACAACTTCGAGGACGCCGTGGAGATCACACCCGACATCGGTCGCGTGAAGTTCTCCACCGTGTCGGCAACGTCACAGGCAGGCGAGACAGGCCCGTTCTCCTCGGGCGTGCAGGCCGACGAGTTCCGCAGCGTGTGGTTCAAGCGGACCATCGCCGAGGGCGAGACCGGCGTGCGGTTCGAGATCGACGAACCGAACTTCTGGTCGGTCGCCCGCGTGTACCGCCTCACACGTGACGGCCGGCTCGGCCTCCTCCAGGAGTGGTGGTGGAGCTACTTCGACGACTTCATGTTCGCCGAGCTCGAGGAGTTCATCGGGCCTGCCTACTACTTCGAGACCGAGGCCGCCGTCGGCACCACGTTCTACGTGCAGGTGCTCGGCGACTGGGTGTTCGACGCCGGCGAGGCCACGCTCGTGGTGAACGGTGGCGACGGCGCCACCGCCGAGGTGCCGGCGGGCAACCAGCCGTTCACCGAGGAGAACAACACCCAGGAACTCACCATCGAGGCACCCGGCGGGTCGGACCCGTCGACTGACACGACAGTGCCGACGACGGACTCCACCGTGGCCACCACTGACTCCACCACACCGGGGGCGGGTGAACCGCAGACGACCCTGGAGAACCGCTACCAGGTGGGCATCGAGGTTGCCGCCAAGACCGAGGTGGCCACCGTGCTCGCCCCGAACGAGGGCCCGGCAACGGTGGAGGCCCGCACGGATGCAGCAGAGGTGCAGATCCCGGTGATCGACCTCTACGCCACCGTGTCGGGTGCAGGTTCAGAAGTGAACAGTTCACAGCCGCTGGTGGTGCGTGCACCCGGCCAGCGCCCGAAGGTGGTGCGCCCGACCGACAGGACGGTCACACTGCCGGTCGGCGCCAAGGTCACTGACCTCAGCATCACCGGCGTGGACATCACCGGCAAGGCCGTCTCTGCACCGCTGCAGGTGAAGAAGTCACAGCCGGCACTCGTGAAGGTCGCCGGCCAGGACGACAACGGCGGTTCGTCGCTGCCGTGGCTGTGGATCATCATCGCCGCCCTCGTGGTGGTTGCCGGTGGCGCGTTCGCCCTGCGCAGCCGGCGCACCGCGGCACCCACGCAGGAGTAGGTACCTCCCGGTCACGGTGTGCGTCAGGAGACCCTGACGCACACCGTGACGAACGGGATACATCCGTCCCCTGTCACGGGGCGCCGTGCGTGCGTACCGTGAACCACATGGCACAGAGCACGAGCAGCCGGCGCATCGTCGTCGGCGTCGACGGATCCGAGAACTCCACCGCTGCGATCAAATGGTCGGTGGACAACGCACGCAAGGGCGACACCGTTGTGCTGCTCACCGGCTGGCACCCCGTGATCCCCCCGCCCGAGATGGCGATTGCCTACGTGGACGATGACTCCTCGATGCGCACCCTCCTCGAGGAACAGGCCGCGAAGACCAAGCCGTCGGCCGATGCCGCGGGCGTCGCTCTCGAGACCAAGTTCGTCCACCTCGACCCGCGCACCGCGCTGCTGGAGGAGAAGGCCGACCTGGTGGTGGTGGGTGCACGCAGACACGGCGGCCTCGCGGGCCTGTTGCTTGGCTCCACCGCCGACTACGTGGCCAGGCACGCGCGGGTGCCGGTGGTGATCATCCCGCGCGTGAAGGACTGACCACAGCACGCGCCACCGGCCCCGGAACAGCCGAACGGGGCCACCGACGCGATGGTCAGTGGCCCCGTTCGGGGTAGAGGGACAGGGACTGGGGCGGGTGCTAGGCGCGGAGACCCTTGCGGACCATCTCGATGATGGCGGCCCCGAGCGGGACCATTCCGAGCAGCACCATCGCGTTCGCGGTGTAGGTCATCCAGTCATCCGTGAAGGTGACGCCCCATCCCGCGATGAGGTTGATTTTCAGGTACCAGACGATCGCCACGGCGATGATGAGGTTCAGATGCTCCCCGATGACCGGGATCCCCTTGATGAGTCCGTGGACCTTGACGGCCCCGAGGACGGACTCGATCACGGTGACCGCGTGGCTGAGCACGAGGGCGGTGATGAGCAGAGCTCCGAGTGTGTACATGTGGATAACCCCCACTTTCTGCGGACTGGGTCCGCTCGGTCACCGTAAAAGTGCCTTCGTGAAGAGTGGTGGATATCCGCCGAAGTCCTTGTGCAACAAGGATTCCGTGGCCGACTAGGCGCCGGTCAGTGGTGGTGGCGGGCCAGGGCCGCCCGGATCTCCGCCTCGGCCTCCACCCGGCCCTCCCAGCCGCGCACCGTGGTGGCCTTGTTCGGCTCGAGCAGCTTGTAGACCTCGAAGAAGTTCCCCACCTCGGCCAGCAGGTGCTCGGGCAGGTCGCCCACGTCGCGGTAGGAGTCGAACCGGGGGTCACGCGAGCTCACGCACACCACCTTGGCGTCGGGCCCCTTCTCGTCCGCCATCCAGAACACGGCCACCGGCCGCACCCACAGGTGGCACCCCGGGAACGTGGGCTGGTTCAGCCACACGAGCGCGTCGAGCGGGTCTCCGTCCTCGCCGAGCGTGCCCGGGAAGAAGCCGTAGTCGAGCGGGTACTGCGTGGCCGTGAACAGCGTGCGGTCGAGCCAGATGTGGCCGGTGTCGTGGTCCATCTCGTACTTGTTGCGTGACCCCTGCGGGATCTCGACGACCATCTCGACTTCCATCGCGCGTGCTGCGTCCATGGCCCCACGCTACGGGCGGTCGCGCTTCGCGTTGCGTCCCCTGCGGTTGGCATCGCGCTCGGCCCGCTTGCGGTCGCGCTCCGCCCGGGCCTCCAGCAGCTCGACCGCGGCCGGCATGTCGAGCGCGGCGGCATCGACACCCTTCGGCACCGAGGCGCTGGCCCCGTTCCACGTGACGTACGGGCCGTGGCGGCCCACCAGCACCTTCACCTCGTGACCCTGGTGCTCCCCCAGCGTGCGGGGCGAACGGTCCATCGACACCAGCGCAAACGCGGCCTCCGGTGTGAGCTGGTCGATTTCGGTCTCGTCGGCCACGGGCACGTTGGTGCCGCCGCACTTCAGGTAGGGGTTGCCGCGGGCGCCCTTGCGCTTCGGTGGCTTGCCCCCGTGCAGGGTGACGGGCTCGCCCAGCACCGGGTGCACGCCGAACTGCATGACGGGTGTCGACTTCGGGTCGAACCGCGAGGCACGCTGCTCGATCATCGTGCGCAGGGCGGGCTCGTCGCCGCTGCCGTCGGCCCAGAACGCATCGAGCACCTGTTGCATGGCGAGCGTTCCCTGCACCACGTCGTCGAGCTGCTGCTCGAAGCGTCCGGTGAACCCGAGGTCGATGAGCGGTGCGAAGCACGCCTGCAGCACCTGGTTGACCGCCACACCCGTGACCGTGGGGATCAGCGCCCGGTCGCCGCGCTTGCTCCACACGTAGCGCTCCTTCAGCACGTTGATGATCGCGCCGTACGTGGACGGCCGCCCCACGCCCTCCTTCTCGAGTGCCGCGATGAGGCTGGCCTCGGTGTAGCGCGGCGGGGGCGTGGTGCGGTGCTGCGTCACCGACACACCCGCGCCCTCCACCCGGTGACCCGGGGCGAACGAGGGCATCGCGGGGTCGTCGTTCCCCGACGGGGCCAGCACCCTGCGGTAGCCGGGGTCGTCGATCACGGTGCCCGAGGCGACGAACGAGCACGTCTCGGCGTTGCCGGCGGTGAGCACCTCGAAGGTGACCGTGGTGGTGGTGCCGGTGGCGTCGTTCATCTGCGAGGCGACGGCGCGCTGCCACACCATCTCGTACACACGGGCCGCGTTGGTGCCGACGCCCGTGGCGCGGCGGCGGGAGAAGTCGGTGGGCCTGATCGCCATGTGGGCCTCCTGTGCATTGCGCACCTTCCCCGGGATGGCACGTGCCTTCGGTGGCACCGCACCGGGGCCGAACATGGCGACGGCGACGTCGCGGGCAGCGGCCACGGCGAAGGGCTCCATGCGCGGGTTGTCGGTGCGGTGGTAGGTGATGAGGCTCTTCTCGAACAGCTGCTGCAGTGCGGCACCGGCCGACTTGGCGTTGAGACCGAGCCGGTTCAGCGCGTCCTGCAGTGCCGTGGACGTCACGTACGGGAACGGTGCACGACGGCGGTACGGCTTGGTGTCCACCGTTGCCACCCGCACCGGCCGGCCCTCGAGTCGTGCGGCGAGGGCGGCGGCCGACTCGGCGTCGAGCACCAGGGTGTTCCTCCGGCCCGCGTCCTTCAGCGTGCCGTCTGCGGCGAAGTGCGCCGATGTCGCCACCTCGCGACCGTCCACCCTGCGCAGGGTCGCCGGCACGGCGGGGTCGGTGTCGAGCGCCAGCGTGATGCCGCAGTGGTCGACGCTCACGAATGCACGGCGCTCCATCTCTCGCTGCACGATGAGATGCAGTGCCGGGCTCTGCACCCGGCCCGCGGACAGGCCCGTCCGCACCGTGGCCCACAGCTCGGGAGACACACGGAAGCCCACCAGGTGGTCGAGTGCACGGCGGGCACGGGCTGCCTCCACCAGCCGCGCATCCACCGTTCCGCGGTTGCGCATGGCCTCGTTGACGGCGTCGGCAGTGACGGCGTTGAACCTGGCTCTGCTCACGGGAACGGAGGGAGCGAGGAACTCCACCAGGAGGTGGGCGATCATCTCGCCCTCGCGGTCGGCGTCGGTGGCCAGCACCAGTTCGTCGGCCGAGGCCAACAACGTGCGCAGCTCGGCGATGACAGCTGCGCCCTTCGTGGTGAGCGAGTACTGCATGGCGTACCCGTTGTCCACATCGACGGCCTCCTTCTTCTCGGGGATGTCGGCGAAGTGGCCCTTGGTCGAGGCCACGGTGTGCCCGGGGCCGAGGATCTTCTGGATGGTCGCCACCTTGTTCGGTGACTCCACGATGATGAGTGCGTTGTTCATGGGGGCCCTATATAGCGAGGGGGGTGTGCCACAGAGCCGGGTCTGGCGCCCGCAAACCGTTGGGGCACAAGGAAAAGAAAAAATCCGCCCCCTGCGCTGGCGGGCGGGCGCGGGATGCGCGCGTTGCGTGCACGCGCGTGCGTGCACTCGAGGGAGGCCACCTAGCGCACCACTTTCACCGTGACGGTGCGCACGGTGGTGGGCCCCTTCGTGCGGATCAACACCGCACGCACACGGCAGGTTCCCGTCCGCATGCCGCGCACGCTCGTGCCGGCGAACCGGCAGTTGCCCGAACCAGCCACGATGCTGAGCCGCAGCCTGCCCTGCGACCCGCGCGGTATGGCGAGACCCGTGGCACCCGCGATGCGCGCGGCGGTGAGCGTGCGGCCGCGGCGCACGGTGAGCACGTTGGT
>JBMUAQ010000013.1:0-27790 GCA_049454855.1 Ilumatobacteraceae bacterium | reverse complement strand
GTCTGCCGCTGAATCGCTTCGAGCGTGAAAGGGTTTCCTAAACCAATAGTGGCGTGCCTCCGTTCGGTTTTCCTCAGCCGCTTCGTGTTTTCGTTGATCCGGACTTGTTGCAGTACGACGAAGTGTGGGCAGCAGCGGGAAGGTGGAACGACAACTTTGGTGCAGCACCAGCGGACATCGTGCGCGTCGCCGGTGGCGTCGTCACCGACCTAAGGCGATAACCGTCAGGACAATGCGTTCCCCCAGATGACTCGCCCAGAGGCGAGAACCAGGATGTCTTCGGGCTTGTCTTCGGCTACCCAGTGTGAAAGCAGACCTGGATGACGAGGGTCGTTGCTGACCTCGGGTGAACCGGTCTGTGGCAACTGTCGAGTGATCTTCAAATCGATGAGTTCTATGCCGCATGTTCCCCCGCAACCGCAGGGGTCGTGAGCAAGAAAAGCTCCGGCCGAAACAAGGTGCGGAGCGGCATCCGGATCAATCGACTCCGCAACGAGCGTCCATCGCCTCTGATCCCGTGTGACTAGGAGCTTGTCGTGTCGACCTGGGGGAAGGCCACGACGATTCTGTCGACCGGGCTTCTCCTTAGCAGACTGCACGATTTCAGCGAATGACGTCTTCTGGTGCTTCTTCATTGAGAACTCGTTGGTCGTGATGAACTTGATCTACATCGTAGATGGGTGTCCTTAGTAGGGGTCACCTACCTAAAGCGCATTTGAGTCAATCAGCCGTCAGATGACTGGCGGGCAATGAGAACGAGGCTGGGCAACGATGACAACGCCCAGATCATCACGAATGGAATCGTGACCACGAGCGACGTCCAATCTGCATTCCCCATCTCACGAGTTGAATCGGTGATGGCCATGTCAAGTGCGATTGCCACTACGACCATCATTGAAACGAGGATTCCGAGAAGTCGATAAGCCTCGTGATAAGCCGCGTTGCGGAGGACCAGGAGACGTTCGTCGAGCAATTCGTCGGGTGCATCGGCCAGAACGCGAGCGGAAGATCGCGCTGTCCACCAAGAAATCATCGGTAGGACGCTCCACCACGAGAGGTGGCCATTGGAGTGGCTGAGACCTCCGGGCAGATTGAAACCGCCGTAGATAACGAGCCCCCAGGAGACAAGGCTCAGCACGATGATGATGCGACGCGCTCGGGTCGTCATCAACCATCCGTATTTCGCCGCGTACTCGGGCGACAGCGCACGTTCCACTTCGGCACGACTGACCCCAGAAGTCCCCGACGTCCAGAAGTACTCCTTTTGGCTAGTCGTGCCGTAGGGCTCGGGCCAACCGATGAAGCGGAGAAATCGGTGGTCGTCGTACTTGCGCCAAATCCAGATTGCTCGTACCGCGGTCATGACGGCGAGGGAGACGAGAAATCCCTCTGTGCTCGGGAGCCAACTCATCGTTGTCTCGCTCCTCTTCTCGTGAATGGTTCTAATGAGAAGATCTCGTGGACTTCGGTGCGAAGTATCTTCGCGAGGGTCAGTGCGAGCGAGAGGCTGGGGCTGTACTCGCCGCGCTCGATGTATCCAATGGTCTGGTAGTGAACGTCTGCCCCATAGGCGAGCTCCGTTCGGGTGAGTCCGCGTGACTCACGGACCTCTTCAAGACGATTGAAGACCGGTGTTTCTTCCTTTGGTTTGCGTCCCATACTAAGGTAGCATAAATACAACATAACAATAATGCAACGTCTTCCCTTTGGGTTTCCGAAACCAATGGCGGCGTTCCGCCGCTTGGTCACAGCACTCAGTTGCGTGTGTTCGTTGATCCGGATTTGTTGCAGTACGACGAGGTGTGGGCCGCGGCGGGAACGTGGAATGACAACTTTGGTGCTGCGCCTGCGGACATCGTGAGCGTTGCTGGTGACATGGTCACCGACCTGAAGCGGATGTGAACTCATAAACTGAACCAGTGAGTTCTTCTGGTTCCGCAAGCTTTATGGTTGAAGAGCATCGGCTTTTTACCGCATCAGATTTGTTGCAACTGAATGACTTTGCGAAGTCGGAAAACATAAACGTCGTGTCGAATCTCATCAGTTCTTGGAGTGACAACAGATCGTTTTTCGGTGAGCGAGGTGAGGGTTTGTGGATTGCACGTACCACCGAATCAGGTGAAGTGATCGGTGTTGGGGGAATCACAATCTGTCCAACATTCATGGAGAGTAGACGGGTCAGGCGTTTCTACATTGCGCCTCACTGGAGGCGGCGTGGTGTTGCGACAGCTCTGGCTAACCAGTGCATCGAGCGTGCGAAATCTGCTGGCGTGTCAACATTGACATGTCATGCCGCAGCGTCCGCTATGGCGCCAAAGTTCTGGGAGTCCATAGGTTTTATGCCGGTCGCAGATTCTGACATCACCCACGTGATCCACCTCACTAACCAATAGGTTGCCTAAACCAATGGCGGCGTTCCGCCCTTCGGTCACAGCACTCAACTGCGTGTGTTCGTTGATCCGGATTTGTTGCAGTACGACGAGGTGTGGGCCGCGGCGGGAACATGGAACGACAACTTCGGTGCCGCACCGGCGGAAATCGTGCGGGTTGCTGGTGGAGTGGTCATCGACCTCAAGCGTGCCTGATCGGGCTTTTTAGAGTCTGATTCTGGGCAGTAACAACGTGCCTTTGGTGACGGGCCTGAGTTGCGCCTGACGCAATGGTGTCGTCAGGACGTTTCAATTTCCAACGAGCCCAATTGATTGCAAACTGAGTTTGTGACCGTGAAGAGAACATCCAGACTGAGTGACCCCAAGATCTCCGAGGTACTCGTCAAGCTCCACGCCCTGGCCGATGCACACGATGCAGCCGTGATTCCGGAAATACTGACCGCAGCGGGCGAACGTGGAGCGTCCACGGACTTCGAGATTGCAGACCTGCTTGCGGGTGCGTTCATGCCGATACATCCAAATGTAGGGTGACTCCTGCATCTCCTTGCAATGTCGCGGCCACAAGGCCGAATCCAATCGTACTGTATAGTGCCATCAAGAAAACTTCGTGAATCTCTGGGGGAACAATGAGTTCAGTCGTCGCAACCAAGAGACTTGATCTCACTCGACATGTGGGCACAGAACTTTCTGGCTTCAGACTTCTCAACCTAAGCGATGCCGGTGTCGAAGACATTTTGCAGCTAGTAGCGGAACGCGGTGTGGTGGTTGTCCGCGACCAACCAATGTCTATTCCTGAACAAATTTCTTTCGGTACTCGCATGGGCGAACTGCATGTACACCCGGCATACGCACAAAGCCAGTATCCAGAAGCGCTCCATATCTATGGTGACGAGAATTCGAAGATGGTTCCTGGCGAAGGGTGGCACTCCGACGTCAGTTGCGACGAGCGTCCACCAGGAGTTTCCATGCTGCGCATCGAAACAACGCCATCAGTCGGAGGCGATACAGCGTTTTCACATCAAGGTGCATTGTTTGAGTCCTTCTCCGACACCATGAAGAACTTCCTAGTCACGTTGAAGGCCCGCCACTCGGGAGATTTGCCATGGCGCAACCAGTACAAGAGCGTTGATCCCAAGGCTTATCCACGCAACTTGCACCCAGTTGTTCGAACACATCCATTAACTGGAAAGAATGCGTTGTATGTGAACAGCGGATTCACAGATCGCATTTGGGACATGGAGGAATGGGAAAGCAACATGTTGTTGAAGAGCATCTTCGACAAGATCGCGTATTCCGTTGAGTTCCAATGCAGAGTTCGTTGGGAACCAAACACAGTTACTTTCTGGGATAACCGAGTTGTTCAGCATCACGCTTGTTGGGACTACTTCCCAGAAAAGCGCGAAGGCTGGCGCGTCACTACTACAGGTGAGCCCCCGTACTTGGCGTTGTAGTTGACGTATCAGCCCTCCGGTGCAAGCGTGCGGTCCGTTGACGAAGGCGAGATGGCGTCGCGAATTCGGTCGGGTGATATCAAACTTCTGTGGGTTGTCAAAAACAAGTGGGTCGCGGTTCGCCGTGGCTAGGACGGTGATGACATCAACGCCAGCCGGAATGACATGGCTTTCTTCTATTTCAACTGGTGCGAGTGTTCGTCTCAACGTGAACTGTACGGGACTTTCGTAGCGCAATGCTTCTTCAACGGTGTTAACTAGATGTATCTCGGGATTTGAGGCGAGCAGTTCGAGTTGATCTCGATTTGAAACAAGGTTGTTTTCATCAACGACTTTGTCTGATGTCAACTGTTGCTAGAAGAGTTGCCCAGACCAATGGCGGCGCTCCTCCGTTTGGTCTCAGCACTCAACTACGCGTGTTTGTTGATCCTGACTTGTTGCAGTACGACGAGGCGTGGGTTGCCTCGGGAACGTGGAACGACAACTTCGGTGCCGCACCGGCGGACATCGTTCGCGTCGCTGGTGGTGTCGTCACCGACCTCAAACGTGCCTGAGGGTTCGACCTTTGCGTATGGCTAACGTTGCGTCATGGCAGCAAAGAAGGTCAGCGGTCCGGCGTCGTATTTCCCCTCCATTGAGAAGACGTACGGAAAGCCGATCTCTCACTGGAAATCGCTGCTCAGGAAGATGCGCACGGCCCGGCACTCCGAGATGGTGGCCATGCTCAAGAGCGAGCACGGCTTGGGCCACGGACATGCAAACGCCATCGTCGCGCACTTCCGCGCCGAGGAAGGCCTGTGACGTCACGGCCGCGGTGGTTGCGGGTCAACCGGGCCTGAGCTCCGCCACGACGATCCGCGACATCCTCATCATCGCCTCGAAGGCGAACTTGCTGTCGTAGCCGTCGAGTCCCTGGAGGGCGCGCCCGAGAGCAACCGGGATGACCTGCCAACTCACGCCCCAGCGGTCCTTGCACCAACCGCACTGGCTCTGCGAGCCGCCGTTGGAGACGATTGCGTCCCAGATGCGGTCGACATCCTCCTGTGTCTCGCACGACACCTGGAAGCTCACGGCCTCGCTGTGGGGGAACTGCGGCCCGCCGTTCAGCGCGGCGAACGGTCGGCCGAAGATCTCGAACTCCACCGTGAGCACCGTCCCCTCGGGGCGCTGGGCGTCCGCCTGGTAGCGGCTGATGTCGCCGAGTCTGGACTGCGGGAACAGGTCGACGTAGAAGGTCGCGGCCTCGAGTGCCTGGTCATCGAACCAGAGGTACGTCGTCAGTCCGGTTGCTGCCATCTCACGAGACTAAGCAGCGGACGGTGAAGGGACCGGAGATGGCCTGCGTGTACGTTTCTGGCATGTCGACACTTGACCATTCGCCCGAGGAGATGGAGAGCGCCCTCAACCTGAGGGCGGAGATGGAGGTGCCCGAGGCGAGCCGCAGCGAGCGGAGCGCCCAGGTTCGCGCCGAGGGACTGGTGGCGGCGCGCCACTGGGGCGGCGTGCAGTACCGGATCATCGTCACGTTCCTCTTCTTCACCGTGTGCTGGGCGGCGGTCGTGTCGCTCGGGATGTCCGGGGCAATCCCGCTTTGGCTCGGGCTCATCATCAACTCCGTGTTCGCGTCCACCTTCTACATGCCGATGCACGAGGCAACCCACCGCAACATCATGGGGAAGTCCGCCCGCGGGAGGGGAGTGGAGGACCTCATCGGCAGGCTCGCATCGATCCCCACGGGCATGCAGTTCTCCTCGCACCGTGCCGCCCACATGCGCCACCACGCGCACACGAACGACCCCGACAGGGACCCCGACCACTTCACTTCCGGACGGCTGCGCGAGCTGCCCGCCAAGCTCTACGGCGTCACCATGCTGAATGCGTTCCTCCCGGTGTTCGCGCTGGTCAGGCCCACGCGCGTTCTCCTCCCGGCGCCCATCAAGCAGAAACTCGAGACCCGCGAAGGCTCGAAGGAGGAGGGGTTGGCACAGCTGCGTTTCTGGCTGCTCTCCACGGTTGTTCTCGTTGTGTCGGCGGTGACGGGGTGGTTCGCCGAGGCCATGCTGCTGTGGTGGCTGCCCGCGCGCATCCAGTTCTGCTGGCTGGTGTTCATCTTCGCGTGGTACCCGCACCACCCGGCATCGGAGACGACCCGCTACCGCCACACCCGTGTGGCGGTGTTCCGCGGCTCCGGGATGCTGATCCGTGGCCACGACTACCACGCGATCCACCACCTGTACCCGCGGGTGCCCCACTACCGGCTCAAGAAACTGTGGGACGAGCTGTCGGGCGACCTCGTGTCGAGGGGAGTGCGCGCAGAGGGACGGGCGATGGGTTCCACGGGCCCCATCGTGTGGTGACCGCCTTCAGCGTGATGCTGTCATCGAGCTGATGCTCGTCCGATTCGGCGTCGTGCCAGCACGAAGACGACTCCCACCAGGACGGCGTCCGCACCGAACGTCACCCAGGCCATCGTTGCGGCACGGGTGGTCATCACGACCTCGGCGGCGTCACGGGTGACCGAACTGAGCGCGAACAGCAGCACAAGTGACGCTGCCACCAACGCCGACTTCGCCCTGGATGACCCGTGCACACCGCCCTGCACCGCGAACCAGACGCTCAGCGAGGCAACTGCGACCAGCAGCACGTAGGCGGGGAGATTCCTGAGCACACCGGCCCAGCCCTGCACGAGTTCGCTCTCGTCCCCGCCAGGCGACGCTGTCCCGACGAACACCGACCAGATTCCGTTGAGAATCAGTGCCACGAAGGTGCCACCGAAGCAGATCCACGACAGCCGAACGTCGCGGTCGGCCGGATCGGGGTGATGGGGTGTCGTTGCAGTTGACATGTGCCTCCTCGGCTGATGCCAGCGAGTCTGACGCGTCCTTCCATCGTGGGGGAGGCAGACGGTCACATTGCGACGGATGTCCCCGTCTGCTGGTCAACCCGCGCGGGGAGGAAGCGATACGCGAGGAACGCACCGAGGATTGCCACGACGCCCACGGTGATGCACGCCGCCTGGAAGCCGTCGAGGAACGAGGTGGACGCAACATCCCGGATGGTGCCTGCGAGCGACGGGTTCCCCACCTGTTCCGACACGGCGAATGCCGCACCCACCGAGCTCTCGGCTGCGGTCACCGCAGGCTCGGGGAGGCCGATGGGGGAGAGAAGCTCGAGCACGCGTGGCGCATACGTGGAGGCGAACACGCTGCCGATAATCGCCACGCCGAGCGTGCCGCCCACCTCTCGGCCGATGTCGTTGATGGCGGACCCCACGCCGGCCATCTCGCGCGGAAGGGAACCCATCACCGACTCCGACGACGGACTGGTGACGAGGGACAGGCCGCACGCCATCACCACCATGCTCGTCACTACCGGCCCGAGGTACGTCGACCCTGCACTGAACGTGCTGGCCCCGATCTGTGCGACGCCCATGAGGAGCAGGCCCACCGGGACAACCCGACGCGGTCCGAAGCGAAGCGCGAGACGCGCGGCAACCGGTGCGGTGATGCCCGCGCCGACGGCGAAGGGGAGGGTGCGCAGGCCGGACTCGAACGGGTCGTAGCCACGCACGAACTGGAAGTACTGGGTGACGAGGAAGGTGAACCCGAACAGGGAGAAGAATGCGATGAAGATGGAGGACGTCGCTGCCGTCACGCGCATGTCGCGGAACACCCGGATGTCGAGCAACGGGTGCTCGGCGCTCAGCTCGCGGGCGGCGAACGTCGCGATGAGGACCACCGTGCCCGCGAAGCCGAGGAGAGTCTCCCTGCCCGTCCAACCTCGATGAGGGCCTTCGATGATGGTGTAGACGAGCAGGGAGACGAACGAGATCGACAGCAGGAAACCGGGAACATCGAGACGTTCGGCGTTGGGGTCGCGGGACTCCGGCACGAACACTCCCTGCAGCACAAGGGCGACAATCGCCACGGGAATGTTGACGAGGAACACCGAGCCCCACCAGAAGTGCTCGAGCAGGAAACCCCCAGTCACCGGCCCGAACGCCACGGCGGCACCCGACACCGCCGACCACACGCCGATGGCCTTTGCGCGCTCCACCGGGTCGCGGAACACGTCGATCACGATCGCGAGCGTGGCGGGGAAGATGAGAGCTGCGCCGATGCCCATGAGGCCGCGCCCGATGATGAGCTCGTTCGTGGAGTCGGTGAAGGCCGCCCACGCTGAGAACCCACCGAACAGCACCATGCCGACCTGCATCATCCTCTTGCGACCGAAGCGGTCGCCCAGGCCGCCGCACGCCAGGAGGAGTCCCGCGAACACCAACGCGTACGAGTCCACGATCCACTGCAGGCCGCTTGTGGAGGCACCCAGCTCACGCGCCAGCGTGGGGATGGCCACGTTGATGATGAGGTTGTCGACCACGGCGAGGAACACCGAGAGGCTGAGGATTGCGAGGATCCACCAGCGTCGGCGCTGGACGGTGGGGTCGGGGTGAGCGTGGAGGGTTTCCGTAGCCATGTAGACAGTGTCTAGTGCCTTAACTTGATAGTGTCAAGTTATGGCACCCAGTCTCAAGGACAAGGTCATCCGTGCGGCCGTCGACTACATCGCCGACTTCGGGCCCGACGGGCTGTCGTTCAGGCGCATCGCTGCCGATGCCGGGGTGAGCCACCAGGCGCCGTACCACCACTTCGGTGACCGCGAAGCGATCTTCGCTGAGATCGGTCTGCTCGGGTTCCGGAAGTTCACGTCCGAACTGAGCTCCCCGGTCAGGGCCGACGAGGACGCAGAGCCCGCCGTTCGGATGCTGGAGCGCTACGTGACGTTCGCGTTGCGCAACAAGGGCTACTTCCGGGTGATGTTCCGTTCCGACCTGTGCAACATGGGCGAGAACCCGGAACTCCAGGCCGCGGCCGATGAATCCTTCGGCACGCTGATCACCCTGGTGAGCGGAATGCTCGGCGAGTCGGCATCGCTCGATGACATCCGGGTGACAGCCACTGCGATGTGGTCGGTTGCGCACGGACTCGCCACGCTGCTGATCGACGGGCCGCTCGAGAACAAGATCGGCACCGTGCGCGACCGCAGGGCACTCGTGCGGGCTGTCGCGCGCCAGACGCTCGCCGGTATCGCGCCGAAGTGAACACGAGCAGACAGACCAGAACGGGAGACAGGAAATGACGAGGCATGTGGTGCTCGGTGCGGGACCGGTGGGTCGCGCGACCGTGGAGGCCCTCACGTCGAGGGGGATCGAGGCACTGGTGGTGACCCGCTCGGGCGCCGCAGTACCGGGCGCGAAGGCGGCCACCGCGAACGTTCTGGACACCGACACGCTCGCAGGGGTGATTGCCGGCGCCGAGGTCGTGTACCAGGCGTCGCAGCCCGAGTACCACCGCTGGCCCGAGGAGTTCCCTGCGATGCAGGACAGCATCGTTCGTGCGGTGCAGAAGACAGATGCCGTGCTCGCGGTGGTGGAGAACCTGTACGGCTACGGCCCGGTACGGGGCCCGCTCACCGAGGAGCTTCCCCTCGTGGCAACGGGCCGCAAGGGAAGGGTGCGCGCCGACATGTGGCGCTCGCTCGAGGCCGAATCACGTGCGGGGCGACTGAAGGTCACCGCGGTGCGGCCGTCGGACTTCTTCGGTCCGCACGCAGAAGGGTCGGCCGTCGGCGACCGTTTCTTCCCGCCGCTCATCGCGGGGAAGAAGGCAGAGGTGATGGGGAACCCGGCCGCACTGCACACCTACACGTACGTGAGGGACATCGGCGAAGCACTCGTGAGGCTGGGGCTCGACGGGAGGTCACTCGGCCGCGCATGGCACATACCGAGCGCACCGACAGTGACGAACGAGGCCTTCCTCGGGGCGGCCGCGGCGGCAGCCGGAGTGGAGCCGAAATCGAAGACGCTCGGTCGCATGATGATGCGGATCGGCGGCCTGTTCGTACCCGCCGCACGCGAGCTGCCCGAGATGCTGTACGAGTTCGAGGAGGACTTCGTGGTGGACCACTCCGACTACGCCGCCCAGTTCGGCGACCACGCCACACCGCTGGCGGACTCGTTGGCCGAGACCGTGGCCTGGTGGCGCTCCCACGCCGGCGCCTGACTCTGCGAAGCGCAACCAGCGCCGGCAGGGAAGTACCTTCGTGCACATGCCGGACTCCTTTGAGATCACGCCCGTGGGGCACGTGAGGTCCACGCGGACAGTCCCCGAGGACGACCGATGGGATTCGGAGACCTCGTCGATCGAGATTGATCCCGAGTTCGGCGAGCGGGCACTCCTGGGCCTGACAGAGTTCAGTCACTGCCTGGTGGTGTACGTGTTCGACCGCGCGACCTGGGATGAGTCGAGAGTGGCGCGACGTCCGCGGGGAAATGCCCAGTGGCCCGAGGTCGGGATCTTCGCGCAGCGGGCCAAGGACCGCCCCAACCGTCTCGGTATCGCGGTCTGCAGCGTGGCGGGAGTCGAAGGGTTGACCATCCATGTCGCCGGTCTCGACGCGATCGACGGCACCCCAGTGGTGGACGTCAAACCGTGGATGGACGAGTTCGGCCCGCGCTCGGCGACACGCCAGCCTGCTTGGTCACGTGAACTGATGAAGGATTACTGGTGACGGCGGAGGTCCCGCGGCACAGGCTCGCCACGCAGGGCGACGTGCCGGCCATCCGGATTGCGTTCGTCCGCTCGTTCTGGGACGACCCCGTGATGCGCTGGTTGTTCCCCGACGACGACCAGTTCCGCGACGGCACCGTGATGACCGACTTCCTCCGCCGCATGGTGGCCCACGGCCACAGCCTCGTCACCCCCGACGTCGTCGCGTTCTCGCTGTGGGTGCCGCCGGGCCGCCCCGAGGTGGAGATCGAGTCCACGTCCACCGACGTGCCGCCGGACAATCTCATCGTCAAGTTCGTCGCGCTGCGTTCCGCACTCGCCGAGAACACCCCCGACGAGCATCATTGGTACCTGCAGATGGTGGGTACGCACCCTGACTGGCAGCGCAGGGGCCTGGGCTCGCATCTGATCAACGAGGGGTTGTCGTGGGCACGTCGCGACGGTGTCGGCGCGTACCTCGAGACCGAGACGGCCGAGAACGTCGCGTACTACCGGCACCTCGGGTTCGAGGTGCGCACCGAGTGGGATGTGGCAGAGGGCGGCCCGCACATGTGGGGGATGTGGCACCGCGGCCTCTGACGAGGCTGCAGAACTACAGCGACAGGGTCGCGCCCGCTCAGCGACTCTTGCCGGCGGCGGTGGCGGCGGGAACCTCCACGAGCCTGCCCGAGCGCACGTCGTAGATGTAGCCGTAGACGGGGATGTTGGACGGCACCAGCGGGTGGTTGCGGATGCGCGAGACGTCCTCCACCACGCTGCCCTCGGCGTCGGCGATGGTCAGCCAGTTGATGTAGCGGCCCTCGGTGGAGCCGGGGCCCTTGCCAACGTCGGTGAAGCCGTTCGCTCCGAGCTGTGCGGTCTCGAGGCTGGAGGCGAGCAGACCGCTCATCACGTCGTTCGTGAAGAACTCCATGCCGCAGTCGGTGTGGTGGATGACGAACCACTCGGCCGTGCCGAGCAGCTTGTAGGAGATCACGAGGGAGCGGATCGCGTCGTCGCTGGCTCGGCCACCGGCGTTGCGGATGACGTGTGCGTCGCCTTCTGCGAGACCTGCGTACTTGGCGGGGTCGAGGCGGGCATCCATGCACGTGAGGATGGCGAAACGCCGGGCGGGCGGAAGGGCGAGCGAACCTCTGTCGCCGAACGAGGCGACATAGTCGGCGTTCGCGGCGAGCACTTCGGGCAGGACGGACATGGGTTTCTCCTTGGGTTGGGGTGTAGCCGGGGCTATTCCTGATAAATCCTACTGGATTAGTCGGGAATCTGCAAATCCAGACACAGCATGGGAAACCAGGCTGGGTGACACCCCGTCAGTAGCGTCACGCACTCATCACACGGCCACACAGGGCAGGGGCGGACAAATGGCCAACGGCAAGGGAATGAACGCAGAGAAGCTGGCAGCGAGGTCGCGCCAGCCAGGCCACGACCGCACCTTCGTGGTGTCGGAGAACAACTTCGTCACGGCAGCACAGTTGATTCTCCCGGCCGAGCGCTACCGGGTGGTCGACCACCCCGATGACCTCAGGGCGATCTTCACCGACGATGCCGGCGCCCTCGGTGTCGTGCCGGAGGCGTCGATCGAGAATCTCGACACCGGCCGGAAGTTCTTCGTGGAGGTGAAGAAGCAGGGCCCCGCCGGGAACGCGGAGGAGCGGGCGTTCAAGCACCACACGGTGCAGTTCTACAAGGTGCTGCACGACATCTACGGGTACGACTACCACCCGTTCGTCACGGTGTGGTGCGAGAACCTCGACGTCGACCGCAAGTACGTGCTGAAGGCCCGGTACCTCTTCGAGCCCCACAACTACGTGCTCTGGCGCGACTACGACCACGACATCCTCGCGGACTACCTGAACGCCAGGTGCGCAGCCTGGCTGGACGACTGAACACATGGTCACGCGCAACGAGGGGTACGGCAGGGGAGCCGGCAAGGAGGAACTTGCCCTCACTGCACTCCGGGGGTTCCTCACGGAGAAGATCGGCAACGCCGGCGACGAGATCACCGGCTACGACGACAACTACCGCATGGGGGACCTGCGGTTCCCGAGCGGCACCACCGTTGAGTGCAAGGGGCAACCCATCGACCCTGCCCGGTACACCCAGAACTTTGTCGAGGTGTTCGAGGTGACACGCAACGACCTCCACATGGGCGGACTCGATCGTGCAGCCGAGCTGCTCGGGATGTCTGTGGCGGACCTCACGCGCACGTCGGTCCGCGTGCGGGGAACAACGGGGACCGTGGGCGACCAACCGAGGGTGAGCGTCTCGATCTCATCGATTGCCACCGCCGGGTTCACCGCCTACGTGAACTACGTCGACGGCGGGCGGCACATCTATGTCTATGAGCGCGACGAGCTGATGGGCCACATCCGGACCGCGGCACGCCGGGGGTTCGTGCGCGGTGCGGGCAACTCGAACGAGGACACATTCGCAGTGTTCGTGCCACTGTCGCGGATGAGATGGTCACGCAGCGGCGCATCGTGGCGCGCTGCCGGCGACGAACCCGAACAGGAGTCGCTCGCGAGGCTCAGTCGGTCACTTCTCTGAGGCGGTAGTCGGCAGTCATCCGCTCGACGGTCGCGCGCTCTCCGGCCACCACCACCCACTCCAGGTTGCGCAGGTGCGAGACGGTGCCCACCTTCTCCCCGCTCGGGTTGTGGATGCCGATCTGGGCCCCGACGTACCGCTTGGAGTCGAAGGCGAGCAGGCGCACTTCCTCGAAGCGTGAGCACATGTCGCGCAGCTCGTCCTGCGACACCCATGACTCGTTGTTGTAGGAGATCACCATCGTGCCCGCATCGAGGTTCTCGATGACCGACCTGAACGCCGCTGCCATGTTCCGCTTCTCGTTGAACCTGCTCTTGGTGGACTCGTCACGGTTGTCGATGCGCTTGCACGCCACGCCGTAGTGCTCGGGCTTGTCCCAGGCCACGAGGGTCTCCCAGATGTGGTAGTTCGAGAAGTAGCGGTGCTGGTTGTACGGCGGGTCGAGGTACGCGAGGTCGAACGGGCCGAGAGTGGGCGCCAGCGCAATGGCATCACCCTGGATGGCGGTTCCGGTGCCGGGGATGAGCTCGGGTGCGCGCAGCTCGAGGTCGTTGAACGACCGCGGGGCCCACTGCTTCACGTAGGCCATCTGCACCCCCGTGGTGGAGTCGACCCGGTCGGCGGCGAGGATGAGCGACGTCATCAGCAACGGGAAGAGGTCGGACTGCCGGTAGTCGGTCTCGATGACCTCACGAATGGCGTCGATCCGCTCGCCGTTCTTCGGCTGGAAGAAGCGTGACTGCACGCAGAACGTGTCGGTGAAGTACCCGGGCTCACCGGGGAGAGAGGAAAGATGCGCGAGAGCATCGTTGAGCCCGCGGGCGTCGACGCTGTCCGCGTCGGCGGTGATCCAGCAGTCGGCAAACACCTTCGAGTAGCGGGCCAGGTCAACTGCGGTCACCAGGCCGCCGCGGCGCTTGAACTCCTGGGCGACGCGGGTGGTGCCCGTGAAGAGGTCGAGTGCGGTTCGGGCGCCGGACTTGGTGAAGAGGTCGCCCAGCACCGGTACGAGCCGTCGCTTGGAGCCGATGTACTTGATCATCCGCCTACACCGTACAGAGCGCGTGTGTTGCGGGGCCTACGCTCGTCCCGTGCGGTTCATGGTGAGCGGCGAGGTGTTCGAGTGGCGCGGTCCGGCGCCGTACCACTTTGTTGCGATCACCGGCGAGGAGGCCGACGCCATCCGTGACGTCGCATCGGCCGTGACCTATGGCTGGGGCATGATCCCCGTTGCGGGCTCGCTCGGGAACACGAGGTTCACCACGTCACTGTGGCCGAAGGAGGGTGGCTACTACCTGCCGCTGAAGGATGCCGTGCGTCATGCCGAGGGAATCGTCCCGGGTGACGTCATCACCGTGCAGTTCGAGTTGCGTGCCCGGTGATGCCTGCCGCGCCTACGGTGTGACGGTGACCCACATGCCTCCGCCGGTTGCCCGGTTCATCAGCAACGTCGTTGACTGCAGCAATCCCTCAGGGCTCGCCAACTTCTGGGCGGCGATGCTCGGCGGGCGGATCCTCCATGAGTCGGCATCGGATGACTGGGTGTCGATCCGCGGTGTGCCCGGTCTCGGCTACCTCAGCTTCCAGCGCGTGCCCGAGCCAAAGGACGCCAAGAACCGCGTGCACATGGACGTCGACGTGGCGAGCATCGACATTGCCGCCGAGGCGGCCGAGAACCTCGGCGCGACACGTTTGGGCACCGTGGTGGAGGAGCCGACCGGCTGGTTCCAGGTGATGCTCGACCCCGAGGGGAACGAGTTCTGTCTCATCCTGCGCCGCAACCGGGGTCCGCTCGACGGCGAGCCGGTGATTGACGACGTCGGTCGGCCCGAACCCGAACCGAACGTGGGGGAGACGGAGACTCTGCTCGGGTTCCTCGACTACCAGCGTTCGACGCTGGAGTGGAAGACGCGCGGACTCGATGCGGCCGGGCTCTCGTCACGCACCGCGTCCTCCTCGATGACCCTCGGCGGGATCCTCAAGCACATGGCGTGGGTGGAGGACCACTGGTTCTCGCACTTCCTGTTGGGCCGTGACCGTGCACCTCTGTGGCTGTCAGTTGATTGGTCGGCCGACCGTGACTGGGAGTGGACCTCTGCGGCCTCCGACACTCCCGACGAGCTCCGTGCGCTGTGGTCGGGTGCATGCGATGCGTCTCGTTCGAACGTGTCGGAGGTGCTGGCTCACGGTGACCTGTGGACGAATGCCGTGCGCACATGGGACAGCGGCGAGGCGCCGAGCCTGCGGTGGATCCTGGTGCACATGATCGAGGAGTACGCGCGCCACAACGGCCACGCCGACCTGCTGCGGGAGGCCGTCGACGGCCAGACCGGCGAGTGACAGTCCATCTGCGACACTTGGGCATGACCGACCGGCAGAAGGAGAACGACGACCAGACCAGGTTTCTCTGGTCGTCGATAGTCCAGCTCGAGGACCGCATCACCACCGTCGACAACAAGGGAAACATCCTGATCGGGTTGAGCCTGGCTCTCGCGGCCGCATCAGTGACGTTCGGCCTGAGGGCACTTGAGGTCCCGACCGGGGGCCGGCGCGAGGAATGGGTCGCCTGGGTTGTTCTTCCGCTCGTGATCGCCGCACTCGCGGTGAGTGCCGGCATCGTTCTCATCGCGCTCAAGATCCTGAACCCGAAAGGTGCAACACCGGTCGGGAAGGGTGGTTACGCCCTGCCGGAGAACTACGTGGTGTGGCCCGCCAGGGAAGTCGGTCATCCCGGGCGACCCGCGCCGTGGAAGCGCAGCCCCCTCGATCACATCACAGCTCTGGAGAGCCTCGGTGACCGGGGACGGACGGAGAACCTGCTCGCAATGCAGACGACCCTGGTTTTCCTCATGGGCGCCAAGTACGACCACTACCGACGGGCAATCACCTTCTCGCGCAGATTGGTGTGGGTACAGATCGCAAGCATTGCCGCCTCTGCGGCAGCCGTTGCGTTCGGCTGACGGCAACACGGTCCCACGGGGTACGGTCGCGCGCATGAACGTGATTGATGCTGTCAACAAGCGGATCTCGGTGCGGCAGTTCACGGGTGAACCAGTGCCCGATGACGTGCTGCGGGGGCTCATCGAGGATGCGGCCCGTGCCCCGAGCGGCGGAAACGTGCAGCCATGGCGCATCTACGCGCTGAACGGGGAGACAATGACTCGGTTCCTTGCCTACCTCGTGGACAAGCCGCCGGTCGAGGAACCCGAGTACCCGATGTACCCCGAGGGCCTCACCGAGCCGTACCGCACGAACCGGTTCGCGCTCGGCGAGCAGATGTACGAGTTGCTCGGCATCCCGCGCGAGGACAAAGCAGCGAGGCTGCGGCAGGTGGCACGCAACAACGTGTTCTTCGATGCACCGGCGGCCATCTTCTGTTTCGTCGACCGCCAGATGGACCGTCCGCAGTGGTCGGACCTCGGCATGTACCTGCAGACGTTCATGCTGCTCGCCGTCGAGCGCGGCCTCGCCACGTGCCCGCAGGAGTACTGGTCACTGCGGCCGCGCGCGGTGGGTGACTTCGTGGGTGCACCCGACAACGAGATGCTGTTCTGCGCCGTGGCGGTTGGTCACGCCGACGGGTCAGCCCCCGTCAACCGGCTGCGCTCGGAGCGGATGCCGTTCGAGCAGTTCGCCCGTTTCGTCTGACGCGAGCGCTCCTGCCCGGGACCGGTCAGACCGCGATCTGCAGGTTCACCTGGCCGCGCCAGTGCGTGAAACCGAGTGACGTGTAGAGACCGTGCGCCCCTGTGGGGTTGTCGGTGTCGACACCGAGCGCGGCATGGGTCCAGCCGCGGCTGTCGTACGCGGCGAGCGCGTGCATGATGAGGTGTGAGGCCACCCCGCGGCCGCGCCAATCGCGGAGTGTCGCGAGCTTGTCGATCCATCCGTAGGGGTTCCCGACCACCTCGTCGTCGCTCTCGTAACGGTGCGACAGCAGCAGGCCGATGATGTTGCCCCCGTCGTCGAGTGCCATGAACGAGGTTTCCGGGCTCGAGCCCCACCCGGAGGTCATCTGCTCCCAACCCTCCGTCGAGGTGGGCGTGCTGCCCCAGTGGTCACGGAACGCCGCGTTCTTCACGGCCAGCAGCTCCGCGGACCGTGAACTGTCCCACCTCACGACACGGAACCCGTGCGGCGCGGGAAGCGAGAGCGGCGGCGAAGTCTCCCTGTGGAGGTCGGCGAACCAGCGCACCGGCTCCATGCCGAAGCGCCTGCACAGCCTCCACGTGGAGTCACCCTCGGACAGGGCCTCCGCGCGCACGTACTTCGGCAGTGCCGACGGGTTCCGTGCGAGAAGGGTGCGTGCGTGGCTGACACCCCATTCCATGAGTTCGCGCCCTATCCCGCGGCCCCTGTAGTCGGGGTGCACGCCGCCGAACACGTAGCAGCGCAGTTCTTTCTCCTCGGAGTCGAGAAAATAGGTGAACACGTTGCCCACCGCGCGTCCGTCCATCCGTACCGCGCGCACGTCGCGTGCGAGGTCCACGTACGGGAGGGTCCACTCCCCGGCGATCTCGTCCTCGGTGCTCACCATGGGCCGCCCGTCGGCGAGGTTCACCGCACTGCGGAGTGCGGCCATGGCGCCGAACTGGTCCGCGGTCACCTGCTCGAGCAGGTGCTCAGCCACGGATGTTGTAGCCGGCGTCCTCGACGGCGGCGGTGAGCACCGCGAGGTCGAGCACGCCGTCGGTCTCCACCGACGCTGTGGCACTGTCGAGATCCACGCTCACCGACGTCACGCCGTCGACCTCCGCGATCGCCTCGGTGACGTGGCGGACGCAGTTCTGGCAGGTCATTCCGTCCACATGGATGCGAGTTGTCGGCATGGCGTCACGCTAGCGAGTACGGTTCGGCCATGAAGTTGGGGCCGGGACTCACGTTCTCGTGGAAGCGCGCGCTGGGAATCACCAGGGCGAAGCAGCGGTTCTCGCGTGCGACGGGCATCCCGCTCACCCGTTCGGGACGGCAGCGCAAGCTCGGGCGCTGGCTCGGCATGAAGTGACCCGACGACCGGGTCGTTAGAGACGCTAAGAAAATCGTTACCATCGTGGCGATGCCCGACACCAAGCCCCGACAGCGCGCACCCAGACGGGAGCCCGATCTCGACGCCGTGCTCGAGGCCGCCGTGGAGTCGCTGCTCGCACACGGGGAGCGTGGTTTCCGCATCGAGCACATCATCGAGAAGACCGGCATCTCGCGCAGCTCGCTGTACCTGCACTTCACCGACCGCGACGGTCTCGTCGAGGTGGCGAGCGTGGAGATCTTCTTCCGCGAGGTTGTGGAGAACGTCGACCGGACCGTCGCCGCGCTCGACCAGGTGACGACGAAGGAACAGGCGCGCGCTGTGGTGCGACCGTTGCTCGAGGCAATCGCCGCCCAGCCCGAGAGCACGCGCTGGAACCGCGTGATGGTGCTGGCAGCCAGCCGCTACCGCGACCAGCTGCGCAGCCGGCTCACCGCAATGCAGACGGAGCTGAACGACAAGCTCACCGCCGCCCTGCAGCGCTGGGCCGACAAGGGTTTCCTCCGGCCCGGTGTCGACCCCCGCGAGGTCGCATCGTTCATCCAGGTGAACACGTTCGGGCGTGTCATCCGTGATCTCGACGAGCACCGCGCCCCCGGTGATGCATGGATGGACCTCATGGTTCTCGTGCACCACGCATTCATGGCCGAATGAGACGGCTCGCACCCGCGTTCTTCGTGGTGCTGTGGAGCACCGGATTCGTCGTGGCGCGCTACGCAACGGATGATGCCGGTGCGTTCACCTTTCTCGTGGTGCGCACGCTCGTAGCCGCGGCAGTGCTCGCCGTAGTGTCACGTGCCGTGCGCGAGCCTGCACTCGGCGGCGCGGCCGCACGCACGCAGGCGCTCGTGGGTGTCGGCATCCACGCGATGTATCTCGGCGGGGTGTTCTATGCAATCGAGCACGGCATGCCGTCGGGGCTGAGCGCGCTGATCGCCGCGCTGCACCCGGTTCTCACCGCGGTTCTTGCATGGATCGTGCTCCGCGAGGCGCTGAGGCCGGTTCGGTCGGCTGGTGTGGTGCTCGGTTTCCTGGGTGTGGTGTTCGTCGTCATCGAACGCGGTGGAGCAGGGGCATCGGTTCCCGGGAACGCGCTCGCGGGGATGGCGGTGGCGGTCCTTGGCATGAGTGCGGGCACGCTGCTCCAGCGCCGTCACGGGGGTGAGGTTCCGCTGCTGCGCGGAACGGCGGTTCAGTACCTCGCCACGGCCGCGGTTCTCGCGGTGCCGGCGGCGGCCGGTGAGGGCTGGCGGTTCGGGTCCAGCGCGTCCACGTGGTGGGCGCTCGCCTGGGCCGTGGGTGTCCTGTCGATCGCGGCGATCCTCACGATGCTGTGGCTGCTGCGCGAGCGTGCCGCGGCACAGGTGAGCAGTCTCTTCTTCCTCACGCCGGCTCTCAGCACCGTTGAGGCTGCCGTGCTGTTCGGCGAGGACGTCGGCGCACTCACCGTGGTGGGTCTCGTGGTGGCGTCCGCCGGGGTGTGGCTCGCGACGGCGTCGAGGTTCGCGCCGTCGGCACCCGCACAGTCGGGGCCGGTCAGCACTCCACCGCGGTGAGGTCGGGCCCCACCACGATGTCGCCCGTGAAGTGCTGCGCCGCCATCGCCCGCCACTCGTCCTCCTGGCCGGGCTGCAGCGCCGGCACGAAGTGGGTGAGCACCAGCGTCCTCACGCCGGCACGTGCGGCAGTCTGGCCCGCCTGCTCCACCGTGGAGTGGTAGTCGAGGATGTCGAGGAACCGGGCACCGGTGGGCACCAGGCCGGCGAACTGGCGCACGAGGTCCTCGCGCAGCACCGTCTGCACGTACACATCCGCGTTGCGGCACATCTCGTCGAGCTCGGCGCAGGGAACGGTGTCGCCCGCGAGGGCAGCACACTTGCCCTCCGCCTCGATGCGGAACCCCACTGTCGGCGCCACGGGGCGGTGGTCGGTGCGGTGAACGGAGACGCTCACGTCGCCGATCGCGAACGAATCACCCGGTGACACCTCGGTGACGTTCACCTTCATGCCGATGCCCGCACGGAGGTCGTCATGGTGCTCGAGGCGGTAGCCCTCGTCGAGTGCCAGCATCGCCAGCAGGCCGTCCACCATGCGCTGCGTGCCGACGGGGCCGTACACCTCGAGCGGGGTGGCGGCTGGCGAGGCCACCCACCTGGTGGTGACGATGTCGTTCAGGTCGCAGATGTGGTCGCTGTGGAGGTGGGTTAGCAGCACCGCCGACACGAGCGGTGGCGGGCACATCGCACCGACGAGACGCATGATCACGCCGCGGCCTGCGTCCACCACGATGTTCTGTCCGGCTGCCTGCACGAGTGTGGACGGACCGGCACAGGTGGCGCTCGGCAGCGGGCTGCCGGTGCCGAGAAGTGTCACTTTCATGGATGCCTCCCTGGTTCTGCGGGCGAACCTAGCGGTGCGCCCGTCACGGCAGGGGAACACACTCCGTTATCGCACCGCAGCCACGGTGCGCGCGTCGCGTGTGCTCAGCGGACCTTCGGCTTGAAGGCGTCGCGCACGAGCGGCTCGAAATGGGCGAGATCGAAGCTCTCGTAGGTGGGGTCGAACGCGACCGAGTCGTACAGCTCGCAGAACTCGGCGGTGTAGTCGAACCACTCGTGGCCCATGAACTGGTCGCGGGCGTTGCGGTCGAGGCCGATGTAGTGCCAGAAGTAGTAACCCTGGAAGATGCCGTGGTTCTTCGTCATCCACCAGTGCTTCTCGGACACCACCGGCTTCAGGATGCCGGCCGCGATCTCGGGGTGGTTGAAGGGGGCAAGGTTGTCGCCGATGTCGTGGATGAGCGCGCAGAGCACGTACTCCTCGCCCCGGCCGTCACGCTCGGCACGGGTGGCGGTCTGCAGACAGTGCTCCAGGCGGTTCACCGGGAACCCGCCGAAGTCGGACTCCAGGTAGCGAAGCTGCTCCAGCACGCGGTCGGCCACGTGGGACTGCGTCTCCTGCAGGCACACCATGATCTCCGCCCACTCCTCCTTGGTGGACTCCTGGAACGAGGTGAAGGTGGCGCGTGTCATGGTGTCTCCCTGTCGTGCGCGGGCCCGCGGCCCGTCTCTGCGCGAGTGTAGTGAGGGGTCAGCCGCGGCGCGAGCGGACCACACGCACAGGGGTTCCGACGGCGATGTTGTCGAACAACCACTTGGCGTCGGGCAGCCGCATGCGTACGCACCCGTGAGAGGAGGGTGCCCTGCCGATGGGGGTGGGGAACGGCACCTCGCCCTGCTCGGTGACCCGGTAGGGGATGCCGTGGAAGCCGATGTTGCCGCCCTGGCGTCCCTTTGTGAAGCGCACCATCCAGCGCATCCTCTCGCTGGGGCTCGGCGTGTAGAAGGTCTGGGCTGACTTCGAGAACACCCTGAACGAACCAGTGGGCGTGCTGTCCCACAGACCGGTGGACACCGGGATCGAGGTGATCAACCGCCGCGAGCGCGCGTACACGAACGCTGTCTGGCTGTCGAGGTCGACCACCACCGAGGCGATGCGCACCTTCGGCCGCCGGGCAGGCATCGGCCTGGGCGTCGTCGACGTGGTTGTGGGGGCCGGTGCGGCAGAGGCGGGGGGCAGTGTGTCGGTCACCGGCGGCGACACGGGAGGAACTGTGTCGGAACCGGATTCTGCGCCCGCCGGGGCACCGACCAACAGGGAGACGGCGATCACGGCCGCGGTGACAGAGGCACCGGTGCGGGAGGGACGCATGGGACCGCAGGATAATGCCGATCCGCCGCGGTGTGGCGGAGGCGTGCTCAGGCCGTGGCGGAGTCGAGCGCGTCGGTGAGCGTGTTCCAGGCGAGCACCGCGCACTTGATGCGCACGGGGAACTTCACCACGCCCTGCAGAGCCTCGAGGTCGCCGAGGGACACCGAAGTATCGGGCTCGCCGTCCTCCTCCACCGACATCATGTGGCGGAACCGCTGCACGAGGGCGCGCACGTCATCGATCTTCTTGCCCTTCACGGCTGCGCTCATCATCGACGCCGAGCTCTGGCTGATGGAGCAGCCCTGTCCGCCGATGCGCACGTCGCTGACCACGCCGTCGTCGACCTGCAGGAACACCTCGATCTCGTCGCCGCACAGCGGGTTGTGGCCCTCGCTGCGCACGGCGGGCGGCGGCAGCGTGCCGCGGTTGCGGGGGTTCTTGTAGTGGTCGAGGATGATCTCGCGGTAGAGGTCTTCGAGTCCGGGCATGGCGGTGGGTCCTCCGTGGGGTGCGGTCAGGCTACGGCGCGAAGAACGCGCCCGTGTCGGCGAGGGCATCGCACAGGGCATCTGCCTCCTCGGTGGTGTTGTACAGGTAGAAGCTGGCGCGCACCGTGGCGTTCGCCCCGAGAAGGCGCATCAGGGGCTTGGCGCAGTGGTGGCCGGCGCGCACGCACACGTTGTGCTGGTCGAGCACCTGGCTGACGTCGTGCGGGTGCACGTCACGGAATGCGAACGAGACGGTGGCACCGCGCAGCTCAGGGTCGCGGCTCCCGTGCACGGTCACGTCGTCACCGAAGCGGCACGCGAGTGCGTCGAGCGCATGACGGGTGACCTGCTTCTCGTGGGCGCGTACGTTCTCCATGCCGAGCGCCGTGAGGTAGTCGACCGCGGCGCCGAGCCCGACGGCCTCGGTGACCGCCTGCGTGCCCGCCTCGAACTTGGCCGGCAGCTCCGCGGCCACGAAACCCTCGAGGCGCACGTCGCTGATCATGTTGCCGCCGCCGAGGAACGGGGGCATCGCGTCCAGCAGTTCCTCGCGGCCCCAGAGCATGCCGATTCCGGAGGGGCCGACCATCTTGTGGCTGCTGAACGCCAGGAAGTCGGCGTCCCAGGCGCGCACGTCGGTGGGCATGTGCGGCACCGACTGGCATCCGTCCACGATTGCCACCGCACCGTGGCGGTGCGCAGCCGCCACCAGGTCGGCGACCGGGTTGATGGTGCCGAGCACGTTCGACATCGCGGTGAACGAGAATGCCTTCGCGCCGTCCAGCAGACGGTCGAGACCGGAGACATCCAGCAGCCCGTCGGAGGTGAGCGGCACCCAACGGATCTCGAAACCCTTATCGGCGGCCAGCATCTGCCAGGGCACGATGTTGGCGTGGTGCTCCATGTGGGTGAGCAGCACCGCGTCGCCGGGGCCGAGATTCGCCCCGCCCCAGCTGCGGGCCACGAGGTTCAGTGCCTCGGTGGCGTTCTTCGTGAACACGACCTCCTCGGGGCGCCGGGCATTGATGAAGCGCGCGACCTTTGCACGCGCATCCTCGTAGCGGTCTGTGGCCTCGGCGGCCAGGCGGTACGCGCTGCGGTTGGTGGGCGCGTACCCGGTGCGCAGGAACGTGTCCATCGCCTCGATGACGGCGAGAGGCTTCTGCGACGTGTTGGCGGAGTCGAGGTAGACGAGCGGCTTGCCGTCGATCGTGCGCGAGAGAACGGGGAAGTCCTTCCGCACCGATGCGACGTCGAGGGCCATGCTCAGGACCTGTAGGCCTCGTAGCCGTTCTTCTCGAGCTCCTCGGCGACCTCCATGCCGCCGGAGCGCACGATGCGGCCGTCCACCATGATGTGCACGAAGTCGGGCCGCAGCTCGTCGAGAAGACGCTGGTAGTGGGTGATGAGGAGGATGCCCAGGTTCGGCCTGTCGACGCGGACCTCGCGGATGCCCTTGGCGACGATGCGCAGGGCATCGATGTCGAGGCCGCTGTCGGTCTCGTCGAGCACCGCGAAGTCCGGCTCGAGGATCGCCATCTGCATGATCTCGTTGCGCTTCTTCTCGCCGCCCGAGAAGCCCTCGTTCAGGTAGCGGTCGACGAAGGAGGAGTCCATGCCGAGGCGCTTCATCCAGTCCATCGCCGCGAGACGCAGCTCGAGAACCGAGAGATCGATTCCCTTGCGCGCCGACAGTGCCTGGCGCAGGAACTGGATCACCGAGACGCCGGCGATCTCCTGCGGGTACTGGAACGCGAGGAAGATGCCCGACTTCGCGCGAACGTCGGTGGACCAGTCGGTGATGTTCTCGCCCTTGAAGAAGAGGTCGCCGCCGGTGACCTCGTACTCGGGGGATGCGAGGAGCGTGCTGGCGAGAGTGGACTTGCCGCACCCGTTCGGGCCCATGATGGCGTGGATCTCGCCCTCGTTCACCGTGAGGTCGAGTCCGCGCAGGATCTCGGCGGGGGTCTCGTCGTCCTCGGCAACCGGGCGGGCATGCAGGTTCGCGGCGCGGAACAGTTCGGTCACGGGCGCCAGTCTAGGGACGCGGTCCGATTACCACTATCTGCGTAGTGGAAATGTCAGGCGGGGGCGAGGGCTCGCCACAGGGCCCTGTACGAGGGGTACTCGAGACCCCGGTCGAGGTAGTTCGCCTCGTGCAGGAGACGGTGGTACTCGGGCAGGTTGCGGAAGGGGACGCCGGCATCCACGTGGTGGGCCATGTGGAAGCCGATCTTGTACGGGACCATGAAGAACATCGCGAGCGGGTGCTGGGCGACGGAGTGCGTGGTGAAGCGGCGGTCGTCGTCCTCGCGCATGCCGCCGTGCTCGGCGATCGAACGCAGCCGGTTGATCACGCGCCACACGGTGAGGTGCGGCAGCACCCACATGAGCGGCCACAGCCACGGGTGACCCGACGCAACGGATGCGGCAACCAGGACTGCCTGCACGCCGAGCATCTTCAGCAGCGTGTTGCGCACGCGCGGGTCGGGCGATCGCAGACCGCGCATCTGGTTGCGCAGAAGGCGCAGCCCCGTGCGGCCTGTCGCGTCGCGAACCAGTTTGCGTCGCATGCTCGCGCGGCTGATCGGGTAGTTCGCGTACAGAGGGATGTCGGGCTCGTCGGGGCCGAACTCACGCCGGTGGTGCGCCATGTGCACGCGCCGGTAGGCCTGCGTGCTGGTCATCACCGGGAAGCCGAGCAGCCACATGCCGACGAAGTCGTTCGCCCCCTTGTGGCGGAACAGCAGCCGGTGTGCAGCCTCGTGCATGAGCGAGGCGAACTGTGCGTGCGCGCGACCCATCATGAGGAACGCGAGCACCCATGCGACCGGGTGCGAGATGCGCACCGCGAGAACGAGCACGAGGAGTGTCTGACCCCACAGCCACACCACGGTCGCCGCGTTTCGCCACGACGGGATGCGCCGCAGGCGGGCGCGGTCGGCGGGGGAGAGACGCCCCGTCGGGTCGAGCCTGTCGGTGGCATGTGCCCCAGGCAGGCGTGCCGGCACCATGCCGCCGAGCCGTGCCGACGAGCTCACCGGTTGCCCCTCACCATCCACGGTCCACCCACTCCTGCAGGTGCGGACGCTCCATCGAGATCGTGGTGTCGACGCCGTGGCCGGGCAGCACCATCGTGTTGCCGGGGAACGTGAACAGCCTGTTGTCGATGGACCCGATGATGGTGCCGAAGTCACCGCCCGGGAAGTGCGTGGCACCGGGCCCGCCGGGGAACAGCGTGTCGCCGGTGAAGAGCAGCGGTGCATCGTGCACCTTGAAGCTCACCGACCCCGGTGTGTGTCCCGGGTTGTGGATTGCCTCGAGCCGCAGACGCCCGACCTCGATCACCTGGCCATCCTCGATGAACACGTCGTAGCCGACGTCCTTCAGCATCTGTGCGTCGGCGCCGGTGACGGCCACCTCGTATCCGGCCTCGCGCATGGCGGGAACGGCCTGGATGTGGTCATGGTGGCCGTGCGTCTCCAGCACCCGTGTGACACCGAGTGCGGTGCACAGCTCGAGCAGCCTCTCGTGCTCGTTGGCGGCGTCGATCAGCACCGCCTCGCCTGTGTGGAGACAGCGCACCACGAACACGTTGTTCGCGTACGGGCCCACCACCACCCGGTGGACCTGCAGGTTGTGGTCGAAGTAGTGCAGCGTGCCGGCGTCCGCCATGGGCTCATCCTGACACGACATCGAGCCCGAGCGACAGGGCAACGGGTATCTGGGCCGAATCGAACGTGACGAACCGCACCGGCCTCGGCAGGCGGGAGGCCGCCACGAGATGGAGCGCGGCAGACACCCCCACCGGCTGCTGTGCCACCAGTGCGGCGGCATCGTCGAGAAGCGACCGGTCGGCGGGCACGACATGGAGGAAGTCCCACGTGCGTCGCACGGAGTCCTCGATGGCCGCGGCGAGAACAGGCTCATCCGTGAGACGGGACGCCGCGGCAACTGCCTCCGGCAGCGCGAGCGCGCACGCACACCAGCGTGTGTCGGACTCCATCGCGGCGAGCACCACGGGCCGCGACGGTGAGTCCACGTGCAGGGCGAGCAGGGCGGAGGCGTCGAGAACCACCGTCATCTGCGGACCTCCGAGAGAGCACGGTCGAGCCGGGTGCCTGCGTACAGCATCACCGGGTCGCTCGGCACGAAGTCCCCCCGCCGACGGGGTGGCTCCACCACGCCGCGGGCCACGAGATCCTCCAGTGACACGCCCGTGTCGTCGCCCGACAGGGCGGTCATCTGTGCCACCGGCCGTCCCGCCACCGAAATGGTGATGCGCTCGCCCGACTGGGCCCGGCGCAGGAACGTGGCGAGCGAGGCCCGCAGTTCCCTGATGCCGATGGTGGATGCCACACGGGAAACCTACCACCATGTGTGTACACCTGCGTACACACATGGATTGGCGCAGACCGCTGCGTGCGAGCGAGACTCTCGGCATGAATTTTGCATTCAGTGAAGAGCAGGAAGAGCTCCGCAAGATGGTTCGGTCGTTCCTCGAGAACAAGTCCGCCGAGACCGCCGTGCGCGAGCAGATGGAGACCGTGAACGGGTACGACCCCGCGGTGTGGACCCAGATGGGTTCGGAGATGGCGCTGCAGGGCATCGCGATCCCCGAGGAGTTCGGTGGCCAGGGCTACTCGTTCATCGAGCTCGGCGTCGTCCTCGAGGAGATGGGCCGCGCACTGCTGTGTGCGCCGTACTTCTCGAGCGTGGTGCTCGCCGCGAACACGCTGCTTCTCTCCGGCGATGACGCCGCGAAGAAGGCGCACCTCCCCGGCATCGCCGCCGGCGAGACCATCGCCACCCTCGCCACCACCGAGCCGTCTGGCCGCTGGGACGAGGCAGGCATCACGATCGAGGCGAAGGGCTCCGGCTCCGACTTCACCATCTCGGGCACGAAGAGCTTCGTGATCGACGGCCACACCGCGAACCTGATCATCGTGGCGGCACGCACCGGCAAGGGCGTGAGCCTGTTCGCCGTGGAGGGCGACGCGAAGGGTCTCACCCGCACCGCGCTGTCCACCATGGACCAGACCCGCAAGCAGGCGAAGCTCGAGTTCTCGAACACCCCCGCCAAGCTCATCGGCACGGAGGGCGACGGCTGGAACGTGCTCTCGCAGGTGTTCGACCTCGCCGCGGTGGCACTTGCCGCCGAGCAGGTGGGCGGTGCCCAGCGCGTGCTGGAGATGGCCGTTCAGTACGCCAAGGACCGCATCCAGTTCGGCCGCCCGATCGGTTCGTTCCAGGCCATCAAGCACAAGTGCGCCGACATGCTGCTCGAGGTGGAGTCCGCAAAATCGGCCGCCTACTACGGCATGTGGTGCGCCGCAGAGATGAACGACGAGCTCCCCTCGGTCGCATCGCTCGCGAAGGCCTACTGCTCGGAGGCGTACTTCCACGCCGCAGCCGAGAACATCCAGATCCACGGCGGCATCGGGTTCACCTGGGAGCACCCGGCGCACCTCTATTTCAAGCGGGCAAAGTCGAGCGAGCTCATCTTCGGGGATCCCACGTATCACCGCGAGCAGCTCGCACAGCGCATCGGTATCTGAGCACACCCGCTCGAACGGTTCCGAGAAGGGCCCGGGCTTCGGCCCGGGCC
>JBMUAQ010000012.1:0-28722 GCA_049454855.1 Ilumatobacteraceae bacterium | reverse complement strand
TCGCGTACCCGCGGCCAGTCACCGCCGTTCGCGTCGAAGAATGCCGAGACGGCCGTGTCGGAATCGTCGTTCACGACCGTGTAGAGCTCCACCGGGTTCCGGGCGTTCTCCTGTGCCTCCGCGAACGCGACGAGGTTCGGGTGCTCGTTGCGGCACGGCACGCACGTGGAGTTGAAGAAGTTCAGCACCACCCAGCTTCCCTTGCGCCGCGCGAGGTCGAACGGCCGGCCGTCGAGGGTCTCCGACACCACCGCCGGCGCGGGACGGCCGAGCAACGGCGAGGACGCGGAATCCGTCGCGGGGTCGGCAACTGCGAGCAGCACGAGAAGACCGAGCAGCACTGCACCCACCGCCGCGGCAACAACAGGGGCGCGGCGCGGGTTCACTTCCTGCCCTCCGCGCGCGGGGCCACCGGAACGGGTGCGGACACGGGGTCGGTGGGCCTGCGGCGGCGACCGGGGAACATGGCGAGCAACGTGCCGAGCAGCATGAGGCCACCGCCGATCCAGATCCACACGATCATCGGTTTCACGAACACCTTGATGCGCGCCTCGCCCGAATCCATGCGCACCGGCGACTCGAGCGTGACGTAGATGTCCTTCGTGAGCGTGGTGAGCACGGACGGCGTGCCGATGTTCTGGCCCATCTTCACGAACTTGGTGAGGGCCGGCGCGCGCTCCGTGCCGTCGACCAGCACCACCGCCGACACCTTGGTCTGCCTGTCGTCGACGGTGCGCCGGAAACCCGTGAGCTCGAACGTGTGGCCCGCCCACACGGCCGGCTTGCCCTGCACGAGGTTCAGTTCCTGGCTGCGGGTGTGGCTGTTCGACGCGGCGAGCGCCACCGCGATGAGGATCACGCCGATGTGCACCACCATGCCGCCGTTCGCACGGCCGACGAGTCCGCGCCAACCCTGCCGGCGCGTGGCCAGCACCAACTGACGCAGCGCGGCACCACCGGCGAAACCGCCGAGGAAGAAGGTGAGGAGCGGCGCGATGCCTGATGCACCGGCGAGCACCGAACAGAGCAGGGCGAGAGTGCCTCCCCATGCCGGCCAGAAGAGTCGCTGCGACAGGAGTTCCCCCGAGGCCTTCCGCCACGGCAGGACCGGTGCGATGCACATGAGGAACAGCATGGTGAGACCCACGGGCACGCCGAGCCGGTCGAAGAACGGTTCGCCGACCACGAGCTGGCGGTTCTGCAGCGCCTCCACCACCAGCGGGAACACCGTGCCGAGCAGCACGACGAACGCGAACACACTGAACACCACGTTGTTCGCGAGGAACGCACCCTCGCGGGACACCGGTGAGTCGATGGTGCCGGGAGAACGCAGCAGGTCGCCACGCCACCCGATGAGAACCACGGACGCCAGCACCACCACCGCAAAGAACGTGAGCAGGTACGGGCCGATCTGGCTGTCGCTGAACGCGTGCACGCTGTTCAGCACCCCCGACCGCGTGAGGAACGTGCCGAGGATGGTGAGGCTGAACGTGGCGACGAGGAGCGAGAGGTTCCACACCCGCAGCATCCCCCGGCGCTCCTGCACCAGCACGGAGTGGATGTACGCGGTGCCCGTGAGCCACGGGATGAACGAGGCGTTCTCCACCGGGTCCCATGCCCACACACCGCCCCAACCGAGAACCTCGTAGCTCCACCAGCTGCCGAGCACGATGCCGAACGTGAGGAAACCCCACGACAGGAGCGCCCACCGCCTGGTCTCGAGCAGCCATCCCTCGCCCACGCGGCCCGTGACCAGCGCACCGATGGCGAACGCGAACGGCACCGTGAACCCCACGTACCCGATGTAGAGGACGGGTGGGTGGAACATCACGAGGATGTGGTTCTGCAGCAGCGGGTTGGGGCCGGGACCGTCGAGCACGCCGGGCGGCCCCTCCGCGAAGGGGTTTGCCGGCCCGAGCGTGAGCACGAAGAAGAACACCCCCACGAAGAAGAGCGTCGCCATCGCCCAGCCGACCATGGGGTCGTCCAGCTTCGCGCGGTACTTCCATGCGACGCCGACGGTGAGCACCGTGAGCACCAGCAGCCACAGGAGAATGGAGCCCTCGAGCGCACTCCACACGGCGGCGAAGTTGTAGAGCGCGGGCGTGCTCCACGAGCCCACCTTCTGCACGTAGGCGAGCGAGAAGTCCCGCGTGATCATGGCCCACTCCATGCACGCGAACGCGGCGACGGAGGAGACCCCCGTGAGAACTGCGAAGCGGGGTGCCAGGCGCATCACGCCGGGGTCGCGACGACGGGTGCCGACGACCGCGGCAAGGAGGCCGAACACGGCCCCCACCAGTCCCACGAGTAGCGCCGCCCTCCCGAGCGGGCCTGCTAGCCCTCCGACAGCGAGCACGCCGCGGCCTCGTCGTCCGCCTCGTCGAAGCGGGTCTCGTTCTTCTCGACGTACTCGTTCGAGTGCTTCACCTCGATGCGGTCACTGTCGAGCACTCCGTTGCGCACGCGCCCGTGCGCCACCACCGCGATGCACTCCTGGAAGACACCGCCCGGGTCCCCGAGGTAACGCACCTCCACCGTCCTGTCGTGCCAGGTCATCTCGAACGCGGTGGCACCGTCCTCCTTGCGGACGCTGTCCTTTCTCACCACGCCCTGCACGCGGATGCGCCGGTCGGTGTCGCAACCCTGCCGCACGCCGACCTCGTCGACGTTGCAGTAGTAGTCGATTGCACTGGTGAGGAACTGGGTGACGACGACACCGCCCGCCACGAGGGCCAGCACCACGATCGCCACGGGGGCCCAGCGGCGCCGGCGCCGCGGCTGCGGTGCTGCACCGTCGGTGCGGGGTGTCAGGTCCACGGCATCTCCTCGTGCGTCGCCCGACGCGCGAGGGCACGCCCGCGGCGCACAACCCACAGCGCGTACGACACCACCGCGGCTGCGGTGATCACCCAACTGCCGATGATGAAGGTGGCGTGCTCCATCAGACCCTCCCCGCCTCGCTGCGGCGCGCCTCGATCGCATCGTCGAGACCGCGCCCGGCGACAGTGTCCTCGAGGTGGATCACGCGCTGACGGTGCAGCAGCAGCCACACGAACAGGGCCGTGAATGTCACGAGCCCGAGGAAGAGGGTGAAGAGCATCAGCCCGTCGAGCTTCACCTGCGCGTTCGGGTCGGCCACGGAGGCCTCCTGGTGGAGCGAACGCCAGAGGCGGACACTGAAGTGCACGAGCGGGATCTCGAGCACGGCGAGCAGCGCGAGCACGGCCGAGCGCCGTGCACGCTGACGCATCGTGCCGTCGAGCCGACGGACCGCGAGGTACCCGATGTAGGTGATGAAGAGGAACGCCGTGCTGGTGAGCCGAGCGTCCCACACCCAGTAGGTGCCCCAGGTGAGACGGCCCCACAGACTGCCCGTCACGAGTGACACCGCGACGAAGAGGACACCGATCTCCCCGCTGGCACCGGCCACCCTGTCCCACGCGAGCGAGCGGTTGCGGCCGGAGAGGTACACGGCCGAGCACACCGCGGTGAGGAAGAACGCCATGTATGCCACCCAGATGCTGGGCACGTGCACGTACATGATGCGCACCGTGCTGCCCTGCACGACATCCTCCGCCGACCACCACAGCGCGCTCATCGCGAGCAGCACGGAGAGAACGACCACGGCGGACCCCAGCCGTCGCGTGGCAGGCGTGCCGGTGGAGGCATCGGTCGCGGTCTGCGTCTCGGTCATGTGCGGGTCATCTCGTCGGGGGTCTCTCGATGTGCGTGTGCGCCCTACTCGTCGACCAGCGGCCCGAACGCGACCGAGCCGGCCGCGCCGAACACCACCGCGAACACCGCGAGGAGGCCGATCCAGGGCCACCCCTCGGCGACGGTGGCTCCGCCACTTCCGAAGGCCGCCTCGGTGGCGCGGGTCGCGCCGATGAGGACGGGTGCCACGACCGGCAGGAGGAGCAGCGGGAGCAGAGTCTCGCGGCCCCTCGCACCGGCTGCGAGACCGCCATACAGGGTACCCACGAAGCCCAGCCCGATGGTCGCGGCGAGCATGGTGACGAACGCCTCCAACCACCCCGTTGCGCTCGGTTCCACCCCGTAGAGAACGAAAGCGGCGGCGACGAGCAGGGTCTCCAGGGCGAACAATTGCACCATCAAGGCAACCGACTTGCCGAGGAAGATCGCGACGGGGTCGACCCCGGCCACGCGCAGGGCATCGAGTGCCCCGTCCGCGGATTCCACGGCGAAGCTGCGTTGCACCACCACGAGCATGCTGAACAGCGTCGCGAGCCACACGAGCCCGGGGGCCACGCGCTGGAGGATGCCCTCGTTGTCGAGCGCGAACGCGAACATCACCATCACCACGAGCGCGAACGGCGCGACCTGGTTCGTCACCACGCGGCTCCCGCGCTCCACCTGGAGGTCCTTGCGGGCCACCGCCGCCGCGATCGCGGCACGTGCGGACGCGGTGCCGTTCCTCACCCCTGCGGCCCTTCCTCACGGACCGTGCCCCCGTCGACGACGACCGTGCGCGACGCCAACGACGCCGCGCGCTCGAGCTCGTGCGACGAGACGATCACGGTGGCACCCGAGCGCACCGCCTCGCGCAGCACCGCATCGATCTCGTCACGGCCGGCCGCGTCGAGACCCGCATGCGGTTCGTCCAGCAGCCACAGTTCCGCCCTCCGCACGATGAGAGCGGCGAGCGCGCAACGACGCCGCTGCCCGGCCGACATCCGGCCCGCCCGCACCGACGACAGCCGACCGTCGAGACGCATGCGCGACATGGCGGACTCGACCTCGTCGTCACCCGCACCGACGGTCCCGGCCCAGAACCGCACGTTCTGCTCCGCGGTGAGGTCGAGGTACAGACCGTTCGCATGGCCGAGCAGGCCGACCCGGCGCCGGATGCCCTCCCTGTCGGCGGTGATGTCCATCCCGAGCACGGTGCCGCCACCGCGTTCCACCGGCAGCAGACCCGCACACACCCGCAGGAGACTTGTCTTGCCCGCGCCGTTCGGGCCGCGCAGCAACACCGTCTCGCCCCGCTCGACCCTCAGGTCGGCCCCGGCGAGGGCCGGGAAACCCCCGAGAACCGCCACAACTCCCCTCAGGTCGACTGCGGCGTCCATCAACCGTGACGCTAGTGCGACAGGGACGTTCCGCCCCCACGCGTCACGCGCCCGCGTGCGCACGGAGCGTGCGAGTAGGTTCGACCGGGATGCAGACGCTCACCGACGACATGCCTCCCGGCGATGCTCCTGCGCCGGGCGCACGACGGAGTCCCGTCGAGCGCATCGGTCGGTTCCTCCTGGTGACCGGTCTCGTGCTGCTCGCGTTCGTCGGCTACCGGGTGTGGGGCACGGGCATCCGCCAGCAGGCAGACCAGCGCGAACTCGAGCAGAAGTTCGAGGAGACCGTCACGAGGACCCGCAACTATTCGTCGCAGGTTCCGGAGCTGCCGCTCGTCGGCGATGCCATCGGCAAGATCAACATCCCGGTGATCGACGTGAACGCATGGCTGGTGGCCGGCGCCAAGCTCGAGCAACTCGAGCGCGGCCCGGGAGTGTTCGCGGGCTCGCCCCTGCCCGGTCAGCTCGGCAACGTCGCGATCGCGGGCCACCGCGAGAGTTACGGCGGTCCCTTCGAGCACCTCGACATGCTGCAGAAGGGCGACGAGATCGTCTTCACCACCCAGCAGGGCACGTTCACCTACAGGGTCACGGGCTCGAAGGTGGTGTCGGCGAACGAGGTCAGCGTCATCCGCACCGACGACCCGTCCCGTGCCATCCTCACGCTCGTCACCTGCCACCCGAAGTGGACCTCCAAGGACAGACTCATCGTGCGCGGGGAGCTCGTATCGCTGCACTCACCGTTGCGGGCCACCCCTGTCGCCGTCGTGGAGGGTGCCGACGCAACCATCGACGGGGTGTCGGTGGACACCGTGGGAGAGACGCCGGGCTGGTTCCACGACCCGGCGAGCATCGTGCCGACGCTTCTGTGGACCGCGGCGTGCGTGCTGCTGTGGGCCGGCGCCCGGCGGTTGTCGCGGCCGTTGGCGCGCCGCGACGCGAGGGTGATCGCGCGCAACGCCGCGGTGTGGACCGCCTGGCTGCCGCTCTTCGCCGTGAGCCTCTTCTTCGCGTTCGAGAGCGTGTCGGGCCTGTTGCCGGCGGTGTTCTGACACCTACGCTGTCCTGGATGGACGATCCGGTGCGCCGACGCAGGGCACAGGTGGCCAGGTGGACCCTCCTCGCCAACCGCGTGGGCTGGCTCCTCATGGCGCTCGCGATGTCGCTGTTCGTCATGGCGTTCGCGTTCGGGTTCGCCGGTCCGATCGTCACCGCGGTGACGGTGAGCCTCATCGCCGGGTGCGTTCTCCTCGCCCCGTCGATCGTGCTCGGCTACGCGGTGAAGGCCGCCGAGCGCGAGGACGCGGAGCGCGGACTGTGAGCGCGCCCGAGCGGCGCGAGCAGATTCTCTCCGTCGCTCTGCAGGCCTTCGCCCGCGCCGGCTACCACAACACCTCGATGAACGACATCGCGGAGCAGCTCGGCGTGACGAAACCCGTTCTGTACCAGTACTTCGACTCCAAGCGGGCTCTGTACCTGGAGCTGCTCGACCATGTCGGCCGCGACCTCGTCAGTCACGTCACCCGTGCGGCCGCCGCTGCCGGCGACAACGGCCGCCAGAAGACGGTGAACGGCATGGTGGCCTACTTCACCTGGGTGGACGCGCACAGGGAGGCGTTCTCCCTCGTGTTCGAGAGCAGCGGACGCGTGGACGAGGAGTTCGCCGACATCGTGAAGCATTTCGAGGACGCAGCGGCGGCGGCTATCGCACCGTTCATCACCGCCCCCGTGTCGGCCGAGGACCAGCGCACGTTCGCGCTCGGACTCGTCGGGATGGCCGAGGCAGTGAGCCGCCACCTCATCGCCCAGCACGCGAGGTTCGACGCAGAACGCGTGGGCATCGCGATTGCCGGACTGGCATGGGCGGGTCTGCGTTCCGTGGGCGCGGAACCACGGGCCTGAACCGGTCGCTCAGTCGCGCAGCACCCAGCCGCGGTAGCCGCGCGCGAAACCGACCCGCTCCAGCATCGCCACCACCGGGTCGTCCGCCTGGGGCACCTCACCGTCCACCTTGCGCACCTCCAGCGAGCGGCGGCGGCCGTCCTTCACCAGCGTGACCAGAGCCTCCGCCCAGCCCTCGCGTGCCCGCGTCGACGGGAACGTGACGAGATGGTGCGAACCGCCGTCGAACCATGCGAGCGGCTCGCCGTCGACAAGCACCACCACCGCGCCGGCGGAGCGAACGGGCCGTCCGGTGGTGGGCGGCCAGGTGATCGTGGAGCCCCATGGCTGTGCGGGGTCGGTGGCCGCCATCACGACGGGTGCGGGGACGTTCTCCGGGTGCAGGTCGGCGTCCACGGCATCGCGCACGTCGCGCAACCTGTCGACCGCACCGGGAAGAGCGAACTGCGCGGCTCCCAGACCCGACACGAAGTACCCGCGCCGCACCTGGCCGCGCTCCTCCATCGTCTTCAGCACGCCGTAGACCGAGGCGAAACCACCGACGGGTCCCTCGGCCAGCACCGCCTCGCGCGTGACAACGCCGTGGCGCTCCAGCATCTGCAGGGCCAGCGCATGCGCGGACTCCGTGGCGGCGGCCGAGGTGACGAGAAGCGGCGCCACGAGGCTCCACCTGCCTGCACCCGAGGGCGGGCCGATGCGGGTGAGACGGCCCGGCCGCGCGGTGCGCGGGGACCGTTGCGCCGACCGCGCTGTGCCACGGCCGCCGGAGAGCATCGCGCGCAGCGGCGCGAACGTGTCGTTCGTGATCTCGCCCGCCCACACCATGTCCCACAGCGCCGACAGCACCTCGGTGTCGGTGGCCTGCGGTGCCGCCGCGCGGATCTGGGCGAAGAACAGCGCCCCGCGCGAGCGCAGCGCCTCGCGTATCGCACCGTGCACCTCGCCGGAGGGGGGTTCGGGGAACTCGAGTGCCCGCGCGAGCAGCGGCAGCTGGTCGGCGAAGAACAACCTGACGCGGCCGTCGGACGAACCGATCGCGCCGGCACCGACCCACACCACCTCACCCGCGGCACAGAGGGCGTCGAGATCGCTCTGTCGGTAGCCGCGCACGCGGAGCGGGAGCACGTCGGTCTCGAGCGATGACGCAACGATGGACGCACCCTGCAGCACGTTCACCGCACCGACGAGTGCGTCGGTTCCCCGTTGCGGCGAGGTGATGCCGTGCCACGCGGGCAGGAACCTGGCGAGTGCCTGCTGTTCCACCGGTTCGACCTCGCGGCGCAGGGCCGCGAGCGAGCGGCGGCGCAGCTGGCGCAGCACCTCGACGTCCACCCACTCGCGTTCGGTGCCGCCCGGCCTGAACTCGCCGCGCCCCACCCTGCCGTCGGCCTCCAACGCGGCCAGCGCGCCGCTGCCTCGTTCCGGCGGCACGGCAAGGTGCGCGGCGGCCTGGGCGGCGGTGAACGGGCCGTGGGTGCGCGCGAAGCGCGCCACCAGATGACCGAGCGGTGCGGGCCGTGGTTCGGTGAACGCCGCGGGCAGGCCGAGCGGAAGGTTGCACCCGAGCGCGTCGCGGTAGAGGGCAGCGTCCTCGGCCGCCACCACGGTCTCCGAGTTGTTCACCAGGGTGACGAACGCACGACGGTCGTGCACGAGCCGTTCCACCCACGACGGGTCGAAACCCTCGCAGCGCAGCGCCAGCGCATCGACCCCGAGACCGCCGACCCGTCGCAGCACGTCGTGCAGCTCGTCCGCGGAGCGGGCCCGCCTGCCGTCGGTGAGGCACTGCAGCTCCAGCTCGAGATCGGCGAGAACTCCGGCATCGAGCAGCTCGCGCAGTTCCTCCGCCCCGAGAAGCGAGTTCAGCAGGTCACGGTCGAGTGACAGTGCCGCAGCGCGCCGTTCGGCGAGCGGCGCGTCCCCCTCGTACATGTACGCGGCGATCCAGTTGAACATGAGGCTCTGGGCGAAGGGCGACGCCTTCGGTGTGTCGACATGCACCAGACGCACCGCGCGCGAGCGGACCTGGGCGAGCACCTCGCACAGCGCGGGAACGTCGAACACGTCCTGCAGGCACTCCCTGCTCGTCTCGAGCAGCACCGGGAACGACGGGTACTTCGCCGCGACCGCGAGCAGGTCGGCCGCGCGCTGGCGCTGCTGCCACAGCGGTGTGCGCTGGTCGGGCCGGCGGCGCGGGAGAAGCAGCGACCGTGCCGCGCACTCCCTGAACCTCGCGGCGAACAACGACGTCTGCGGGAGGGCGGCCACCACGGTGTCGTGCACGGTCTCGGGGTCCATCACGAAGTCGTTCGGGTCGATGGCCTCGGCTGCCTCGGGCAGCCGCAGCACGATGCCGTCGTCGCTCCACATGGTCTCGAGGTGCATGCCGTGGCTCTCGAGGAAGCGGCTCTGGATGGCCATGGCCCACGGGGCGTGCACGGGCGTTCCGAACGGGGTGTGGATGCACACCCGCCAGTCACCGATCTCGTCGCGGAAGCGCTCCACCACGATGGTGCGGTCGTCGGGCACCACGCCCGTGGCGAGCGCCTGCTCCTCCACGTACGACAGCAGGTTCGCCGCCGCCAGTTCGTCGAGCATGTGGGCGTCACGCAGCACAGCGTGTGCCCGTTCGCGGTCGGTGGCCGCCAGTGCGCGGGTCTCGCGCACGAACGTCCCGAGCGCGCGGCCGAGCTCCACGGGGCGGCCCATCATGTCGCCGTGCCAGAACGGCATCTTGCCCGGCTGACCGGGTGCCGGCGTGACCACCACCCGCTCGAAGGTGATGTCCTCGATGCGCCACGTGCTTGCGCCGAGCAGGAACGTCTCCCCCGGCCGCGACTCGTACACCATCTCCTCGTCGAGCTCGCCGACGCGCGTGCCGTCGGGCAGGAACACCCCGAAGAGACCGCGGTCGGGGATGGTGCCGCCGTTCGTGACGGCGAGACGCTGTGCGCCGTCACGGGCACGCACGGTGCCGGCGATGCGGTCCCACACGATGCGCGGGCGCAGCTCCGAGAACTCCTCGCTCGGGTAGCGGCCGGACAGCAGGTCGAGCACACCGTGCAGCACGTCGTCACCGAGGTCGGCGAACGCTGCGCACCGTCTCACCATCGTGGTGAGCACGTCGAGCGGCACCTCCCCGCCGACCGAGGAATGCGCCACAATCTGCTGTGCCAGCACGTCGAGCGGGTTGCGCAGGTAGCGGGTGGACTCGATGCGACCGTCCAGCATGGCGCGCGTGACCACCGCCGTCTCGAGCAGGTCGTGACGGTGCTTCGGGTAGATGGTGCCGGTGCTGGGTTCCCCCACCGAGTGGCCGGCGCGTCCGATGCGCTGAAGCCCGCGGCTGACTGCACCCGGCGACTCCACCTGGATCACGAGGTCGACAGCCCCCATGTCGATGCCGAGCTCGAGTGACGACGTCGCCACGATGGCACGCAGGTCACCGCGCTTCAGGCGGTCCTCGATGAGCACGCGCTGCTCGCGCGCGAGCGAACCGTGGTGGGCCTTCACCAGCTCGCCGCGGCTGGCCCCGGTGTCGGGATCGACGTCGATGCCCTGCTCGGCCGCGAGCTCGTTCAGGCTGGCCGCGAGACGTTCGGCGGCACGGCGTGCGTTGCAGAAGATGATGGTGCTGCGGTGCGCGAGGATCTGCTCGAGGATCCTCGGGTGGATGCTCGGCCAGATGCTTGTACGCCGTGGTGCGAGTGCGGACGTGGCCGGTCCGCTGTGCAGCTCCCCGGGCGCGGACTCACGTCCGAGATCGGCCATGTCCTCCACAGGCACCACCACATCGACGTGCAGGGCCTTGCGCACCCCGGTGTCGACGATGGTGACGGGTCGTGGCTGCCACGCAACGGAGCCCCCGTCGTGCACGGGCTCCTGGCCGCCGAGGAACCGCGCCACCTCCTCCATGGGACGCTGCGTGGCCGACAGGCCGATGCGCTGCGGGGGACGCGCGGTGATCTCCTCGAGCCTCTCGAGCGTGAGCATGAGGTGTGCGCCGCGCTTCGTGGGCGCGAGTGCATGGATCTCGTCGATGATCACGGTGTCGACGTTGACGAGGGTGTCGCGCACCGCGGAGGTGAGCATGAGATACAGCGACTCGGGCGTGGTGATGAGAAGGTCGGGTGGCCGGCGCGCGAGTGCCTGCCGCTCGCGGGCAGGGGTGTCACCGGTGCGCATGGCGACGGAGGGCTCCACGAACGGCACACCGATGCGTTCGGCGGCCAGGGCGATGCCGGCGAGCGGTGCGCGCAGGTTCTTCTCCACGTCGAACGCGAGCGCGCGCAGCGGTGACACGTAGATGACGCGCGTGCGCTGCCTGTCGGGCGGCGGCTCCGACGTGACGAGACGGTCGAGGGCCGACATGAACGCGGTGAGGGTCTTGCCCGACCCCGTGGGGGCGCAGATGAGCGTGTGCGCCCCGCCCACGATGGCGGGCCATCCCTGCACCTGGGGCGCGGTGGGCTCGGGGAACGAGGTGGCGAACCACTCGCGCACGGCCGGGGAGAACGCCTGGAGCACCCTGTGGTCGGCCATTCCCGCAACATAGTCACACCGTGCGACGGGCCCGAATCGGCGGACCGGAAATAGGATGGGCACATGCCGAACCCCGGAGAGCACCATCCCGCGTTCGAGGAATACTGCGAGTGCATCTTCGACCTGCGCGAGGACAACGTGGAGGTCATCCAGGCCCGCATCGCCGACCGCCTGCGCGTGTCGCGGCCGTCGGTGTCCGAGATGATCCGCCGCATGACCGACGAGGGGCTCGTCACGGTCGAGGGCAACGTGATCTCCCTCACGGCCTCGGGTCAGGAACTTGCGGTTCGGGTCGTGCGCCGCCACCGGCTGGCGGAGCGCTTCCTCACCGACGTGCTGGGTCTCTCATGGGCACTCGCCCACCGCGAGGCCGGCAAGTGGGAGCACGTCATGTCGCAGGAGGTCGAGGAGTCCATGGTGCGCCTGCTCGGGCACCCCACCACGTGCCCGCACGGCAACCCGATCCCGGGATCCGGCTACGAGGCACCCGATGCTGTGCGCCTCAACAAGGTCGGGGAAGGCACGAACTTCACTGTGTCGCGCATCCCCGAGGAGCTCGAGTTCACCGAGGGAATGCTCGACTTCCTCGAGAAGTGGCACCTGCTGCCCGGCCACAGCGGAACCGTCACCGACGTGAAGCGCGACGGCAGCATGACCGTCAGCGTTGGCGGCCGCGAGGTGCAGGTCGACCCGTTCGCCTGCTCGCGCATCCTGGTCACGGTCTGATCCGGGCACCGCACGTGGACCGACGCACCCCGCGCCTGTTCGCCGTCGGCGTTGTGTCTGCGGTGTTGCTCACGTCCTGCAGCACCACGATCCTCGAGACGATCGACACCACGACAACGTCGTCGGTGGTCACCACCACCACCATCCCCGTCGGTTCGGTGGCAGACCTTCTCTCCGCAATCGACGCCAACGCGCGGGGGCTAGGCAACCTCGTGGCCGACAAGGCGAATGCGGAGGCCCGCGAGCGACTGCGCAACGTGGAGGCCATCTGGATCGCGCTCGAGCCGCAGCTGGTCGCCCTGAAGAACGACAGCGACCTGGATGTCCGTCGCATCGTCGACCTGGTGCGCTCCGCAGTGGAGAAGAAGCGACCCGCCGACGCCGACAAGGCGTCGCGCTTCATCCAGATTTTCGTCGACGCGCAGAGTTGAGCCGCCGCGCCGGAATCAGCGCATCGCGTCGGGAAGGTAGCGCGAGTGCACCACCACGAGTTCCTTCGTGCTGCGGGTGAGAGCCACGTACAGCAACCGGAGGCCCTGGGAATCAAGTTCCACGATGCGGGCCGGTTCCACCACCACGCTCACGTCGATCTCGAGGCCCTTCACCAGGGTCACCGGGACGATGGTGATCTCGTTGTCGAACCCGGCGGACTGTGCGCGGCCGAACGGCGCATCGAGCGCCTCGAGCCGGTCGGCCACATCGTCCACCATCTCGTCGGGGCAGATCACCGCGACGCGGCTCCGGCCCGTGGTGGAGAGACGGTTCATCGCCTGTTCCACCGCCGCATCGAGCAGACGGTCGGCTTCCACCCCGAGAATCACCGGGCCGCTTCCCCCGGTGCGCACGCTCTTCGGCGAACGCAGGCCGGGGGTTGCGGCGTGCATCACCCTGTCGGCGAGGTCCATGATCGGCGACGGGATGCGGTAGCCCACGCTCAGCCCGCTGATGCGCGGCTCCTTGCGTGTCGGCAGGTGCGCGAGCACGTCATCCCAACTGTCGGGTGCGAACGGCCCCGTGGCCTGGGCGATGTCGCCCACCACCGTCATCGACCCGCTGAGCGAGCGCCGCGTGACCATGCGCATCTGCATCGGCGTGAGGTCCTGCACCTCGTCGACGACGATGTGCCCGTAGGTGCGGATCTCGTCCTTCTCGTCGACCTTTCCGGCCCGGTTCGGCCTCGGCCCCAGCACGAAGCGGGCCTCATCCAGCAGCGCGGCGTCGGCATTCGTCCAGCGCACCTCGTCGAGGCTCTCCGAGCGCTCACGGAACAACGCGAGGCTCTCGCGGTCGGTCAACTGTCCCTCACCCGCGAGACGCAGCAGCGCCTTGCTGCCGTAGAGATCGTGCAGCAACTGCGCCGGTGTGAGCACCGGCCACATCCGCTCGAGGATCGCGCGGTACTCGGGGCGGGCGCGCAGCAGGTCGTGCACATCGGCAGGGTCGGCGTTGCCGCCCGAGTACGAGGCGGCGAGCGCCTCCTGCACTGATGTCTCCACGTAGCGACGGCCCTGGTTGTGGCGGCGGTAGCGGCGGCGGGCGTCCTTCACGATGAAACGTGACTCATCCACCGAGAGAGTGACGTAGCCCGCGCGGTACGGGATGGTGACGTCCTCGCGCAAGGGGCGTTCGCGGTCGGTGACGGCCTTGTCGATCACCTTCGCCATCTTCTTCAGCCCCTTCACGCGCAGTGCCTCGGGTGAGTCGACGCCGCCGAACCCGCAGTCGGGCACCAGGTCGGGCAGCACCACCTGTTCCACGCCCGCCTCACCGAGCGACGGAAGCACTCGCTCGATGTAGCGCAGGAACACCCGGTTCGGTCCGATCACGAGAACGCCCTGGTCCTCCAGCGGGAAACGGTGCGTGTACAGCAGATACGCGGCACGGTGAAGCGCCACCACCGTCTTCCCGGTGCCGGGGCCACCCTGCACCACGAGCACACCTGCCTGTGGGGAGCGGATGATCTCGTCCTGCTCGCTCTGGATGGTGGCCACGATGTCGCCGAGCTGGCCGCTTCGGCCGGCCTCGAGCGCGGCCATCAACGTGGAGTACCCACGGATCTCGGCACGTGGGTCGACGAGACTGCCGTCGTCACCGACGCCCACGTGACCCTCGCCGAACAGTTCGTCCTCGAGGGACAGTAGCTTGCGGCCCTGCACCACGAAGTGACGGCGCCGCACGAGACCCATCGGCAGCCGTCCGGTGGCGCGGTAGAACGGTTCGGCAACGGGCGCGCGCCAGTCGACCACCACAGGTTCCCGGTTGCGGTCGGACAGCGCCAGACGACCGATGTGGAACGCCTCCACGTGCGGCGCGTCGGCACCGTCGGCTTCGGTCGTGACGTCATCAGCGATCCGGTCGATGCGGCCGAACACGAGAGCCGCATCCCCCAGCTCGAGGTTCTCGAGACGTTGCACCAGTTTCTCGTCCACTGCGTTGCGCTCGAAGCGGGCCTGGAAGGTGCCGCCCGGCCCCGACTGCGTGAGTTCGCGCATGCGGAGGGCGTCCTCGCGGCTCTCCTCGAGACACGCGTACGCCCGGTCGATGTGGGCCTGTTCGGCGTCGTGATCGGGGTGTTTCAGGGTCATCGGGGTGTGCTCACCTGTTTTTGGGGTCTTGCCATGCTATCGGCGGGGCCCGAATCGAGTCCGTGGAGCCGGGTCATTCCTGTAACGGAACCGACACAACACATGGGTCGGCGCAGGGGTGATGACACAAGTACCGCGTCATTGGTCATCATCATCCGCCCCGAAAGAACCATCCCTTGTTCAACCCTGAGGAGCACGATGCGATTCCCCGGCCGAAGAACCCCACAGTTCGTGACTGTTCTCGTTGCGATCGGGGCCGTGTTCGTCCCGGTGGGCGGGCACCGTGGTGCCTTCGCCGCCGGGGGCGGTGGCACTGCAGCAGACGACACCATCACTGCCGAGGTGCGCGACGGAACTCACCGCGAGTCATCAACGTGCCGCTGGAGACCGGTCACGGCGGTCGACCCGCAGTCGGGCTCACTGCTCGAGCAGCCTGTCACGCGCACCGTGAACGGCACCCGCGAGACGCTGTACCAGCGCTCGTGCAGCGGCCCCGACGCCGGCGACAGCTGGTACCAGTGGGTGCGCGACACAACGTCTCGGCGTGTGGTCGACCGCGCGAGTGCCACTGCCTCCGAGAAGGTGGTGCGGCTCCTCTTCCGCACCGCGCCGCCCGCCGACATGAACGTGGTGAACGTCGGCACGTGGTTCTGGGTGCCGAAGGCCGTGTGGAAGCCGGTGTCGGCCACCGCACACGTGGTGCTCCCCTACGGGGTCTTCTCCGTCACGGTCACGGCAACCCCCTCGCGGCTGCGCTTCGACCCCGGCGACGGGAGCGACGCGGTGTGGTGCACGGGACCGGGCCGCTCATGGAGCGCCCGCCTCGGTGACCGCGCCCGCAGCGAGTGCATGCACACCTACCGACATGCGAGTGACAGCCGGCCCCGCGGCCGTTTCCCGGCACACACTGCCGTGGAGTGGAGGGTCAAGGTCACGTCGAACTTCGGCCTGTCGTTCCCCCTGCCGCCGCTGCGCACGGGTCTCCCCACGCCGGTCACAGTGCGCGAACTGCAGGCGGTTCTCTCATCGTGAAGCGGGTCGCCTAGCCTTGCGGGGCCATGAACGACGACCGTGACCGCTTCCTTCTCGACCGCCGATACTCAGGGTTCCTCGAGTCCCTCAATGATGCCGCGCTCGGCACACTTGCGCTCGCACTCGACGGCGACCTGCGCGATGCCTTCGCGCGCATCGTGGGGGCACCGGAGGGCACCTTCGGCGACGAGGGAGCGCAGGCCGACCCCGTCGCTGTCGGGGCGACAGTGCGAGAGGGCTACCAGCGCCGCCGCACCGCCCACGACACCGGCATCGTGCTGGCGGAGCCGTGCACACAGTGGTGCATCGAGAAGCTGGGGGACGACAGCGAGAACCCCACTCTCGAGCAGCTGCACGCCGTTCTCCCCGAGGCAATCGACTCCTTCGGCCTCCCCGCCGTCCAGTTGATGGTCATCCAGTACTCGCGCTCGCTGAAGGGTTTCCGCGAGCTCGTGGCCACCGACGAGCGTTTCGCCGTGAGTTCCGAACCCGTGGGCGGCACCCTGCTCGTGAAGGACGAGGCCGAGCAGGCCGCCAAGCGCGAGGCCCGGAAGGCCCGCAAGGCACAGAAGAAGAAGTAACAGCCCGGCCGGCTCAGGCCGGTTCAGCCGAAGAACACGCTGGCGACGCCGTCGTAGAGGTCGAGGTCGACGAAGCGGGTCCTCCCCTTCACGGTGTCGAGGGGCTCCAGCACCACGTCATCGTTGCGCAGCGCCACCATGTTCCCTGTGCGACCGGCATGGAGGGCCCCGGTGGCGGCCACTCCGAGCCTCGTGCACAGCACACGGTCGAACGCGTTCGGTGTGCCGCCACGCTGCACGTGACCGATCTGCACGACACGTGTGTCGTAGCCGGTGCGCTCGGCGAGAGCCGCGGCCACCACCGTGCTGATGCCACCGAGCTTCGGCCGGCCGTACGCATCGAGCTGGTACTCCATGGGCGGCATGGTGCCCGGCAGGGGTTCCGCACCCTCGGCCACCACCACGAGCGATGCATAGCGACCACGGGTGTGGCGGCGCGTGACGATGCGCGCCACCTCGTCGATGTCGAAGGGCCGCTCGGGGATGAGGATGGCGGTGGCGCCGCCTGCGATGCCGGCGTGCGTGGCGATCCACCCGGTGTTGCGCCCCATCACCTCCACCACCATCACGCGGTCGTGGCTCTCGGCGGTGGTGTGCAGGCGGTCGATGGTGTCGGTGGCGATCTGCACGGCGGTGCTGAACCCGAAACAGATGTCGGTGCCGACGATGTCGTTGTCGATGGTCTTGGGCACCCCCACCACGGGCAGGCCGATGTCGCGGTGGAGGTCGGCCGCAACCGACAGCGAACCGTTGCCGCCGATCACCACCATGCCGTCGATGCCGAGCTCGTCGCACACCTCGCGCACACGTTGCGGGCCGGAATCGTGGTCGTAGGGGCTGCCGCGACGGGTGCCGATGATCGTGCCGCCGCGGGGCAGCATGCCGCGCATCGTTCCCACCGTGAGCTCGATGAAACGCTTCTCGAGGACACCGTCCCACGCATCGAGGAAACCGACGAACGAGTCTCCGTGGTCGACGGTTCCCTTGCGCACCACCGCACGTATCACGGCGTTCAGGCCAGGGCAGTCCCCGCCGCCGGTGAGGATGCCGATGCGCATGGCCCGCACGCTACAGAGGCGCGGGGGCGACGGGTTTCCCTTCCTCGTGATGCGCCTGCTCCGCGAGCAGTTCATCGAGGAAGCGCTGGAGGGTGCCGCGACCGAGAGCGGCCCCGATCTCGAGACGGAACTGGATCTCGGGGGCCTGTTCGGCGCCGTACCCGATGGCCTCCGGCTTGCCACGGGTGGACATGGAGACAGTGGTGATGCCCTCGGACGAGTGCTCGAGGGCCATCATCTTTGCGTAGGTCCACTCCTCGGTGCGCAGGTCACCCCGGAACATGATGCGGCGGTTCGTGATCATGGTGACACCGGTGTCAGTGACCTTCTGCACCTCTGGACCCGGGACGAAAGTGCCGCGCTGCGAGCCGAGGTGCCCGCGCACGCGGCCGAAGATGGGGAACGACACACCGCCGTAGCCGCCGCGGTACGAACCCGGCATCTTCACCACCTGGAGGAGTGCGGTGCCGGAAATGCACGCCACCGCGAACTCGTCGTTGTCGAGCATGAACCCGTAGTCGGATCGGTCCGTGAACTGCTCGTCGGTGCGGCCCTCGACGCATGCCCGGACGGTGTCAATCCACGCTGTGAGCCTGTCGTTCACCTCGTTCCAGTCGGCCATGTCGGCGGCGTGGAGCTCCAGTGCCTCGGCGTGCCTGCGTTCGGCGCGGCGGCGCTTCAGGCCGTCGAACAGTCCCATGCCCGGAGAATACGGCGGCAGTGTGTCACACGAAGGTGACGGCGTCGCCGACGCTCACCGTGCCGGGCGCGGTGACACGGGCATACACACCCAGGTTCTGGCCGAGGTCGCGCACGATGTGGCGCAGCACGGCGCGGTCGGCCGGCACCTGCGAGTCCGCCGGGCCGACGGCGAGCGTGGTCATCACACAGCGTGGGCACGGGTCGAGAAACTCCACCGTTGCCGACCCCACAGTTGCAAGACGCCCCTTCCACGAGAACTCGGGGTGACCGGGCTCGTCCCCTGTGTCCACCACAATGCTCGGCCGGAAGCGGCGGATGTCTGTGCTGCTGCCGGGCAGCGCCACGGCGAGTGAGCGGAGTGCAGACGTGCTCATGATCATCAGCGGCCAGCAGTCGTGATGAGTTCCTGGTGGCGACTCGTACACCGCGACCTCCGGCGGGAATGCGGAGAAGTCGGGCAAGGGTTCGGATTCCTCGCGTCCGAACACCGCACGCAGCTCGGCCATCGGGTCGGCTGCGGTGGCGGGACCGCGACGGAAGTGTGCATCATCACCGTCGGCCGGGAGCTGCACAAGCTCCACCCGGTGCGCGAGTGCAGTGGAGAGTCGTTCGTTCACGTCGGCATCGCCTGAACGCACCGTCGAACCGTCGGGCAGGGTGATCTCCACACCGTCGGCCGGACGGCCGCGTTCCGTCTCCCGCGCCGCGCACTGCATCAATGTCCCGATCTTCTTGGCACCGCGCACGCCGCCCCACTCGAGCGACCGCACCGCCCAGTGGCGGTCGCCCACGATTCCGAGCGATGAGAGTGCAGCGCTTCCCACGGTGCCCCCCACCATGGACTTCACCGGGTAGGTCCAGATCGACTCGATCCGCACGGTCGGCGCCCTCCCCTGTGACCGCGACGTCAGCTGTAGTACGGGTTCGAGCCGGTGCTGTGGTCGGTGACGTCGCGCACCTTGGTGACGCCGGGGACCTGCTCGATGAGCGCGGTCTGCACGCCCTCCAGCATCGTCATCTTGCTCATGGAGCAGCCGTGGCAGCCGCCGCCCATCGTCATGTAGGCAACGCCGTCCTCGTCGTGACCCACGTAGGTGACGAAACCGCCGTGCGCGGCGAGTGACGGGTTGATGTCACCCGAGATCACCGTCTCGATGGCAGCCGACATCTCGTCATCGCGCACGAGACCCTCGATCGACATGAGCGGCGGCTTGTTCGGGTTGCGGATGATGAGTCCCTGTCGCTCGTTGAAATCCAGCACCGAGCCCACCACGTGCTCGTACGACTGCAGCGGGATGATCACCTTGATCTTCCTCTCGCCGCTCTCGATGGTGCGCACCTCGTCGGTGAACGCGGCCTGGGTGACGATCTCGAAGGAGAGGTCGTACTTGAACTCCTGGCCGGGCTCCGCGATCACCTCGAGGCGCAGGCCGAGGCGCTCCTTCTCGGGCTCCTCGTCGCGGAGGGTGAGCAGCTGCTCCATCGCCTCGTCGGTGATCTCCACGATCGTGTCGGGGACGTTCGGGCTGTTCGTGGGGGCAAGGGGGCTCACGCGCCACAGGGTACCCCCAGAGGGTGCGGTGGGCAACGGAAAACCCTTGTGGCCCAAGGGTTTTGCCTGCACCTGAAAGGCACCGCGGTTTCCCCGTCACTTGTTCCTGCCGGGGCAAAAGGGCTGCGGCGGAAGGAAGACAACAACATGGAGACACAGAAGATCATGTTCGCCGGGGACATCCACGGCGACGTCCAGCACCTCGAGTGGGTGTTCGCGAAGGCAGCACGGTCGGGGTCCGGATGGATCGTCGCGTGCGGCGACTTCGGCTACTGGCCGCACATCAAGTGGGGACAGCAGTTCCTCGACCTCGCCGAGGACCTCGCGGCACGCAACGGCATCACCCTGTACTGGGTGGACGGCAACCACGAGAACCACGACCTGCTGGACGGGCTCGTGGCGCTCCACGGTGCGGAGAACCCCATCCCGGTGGCGGGACCGCGGGTGCTGTACGTGCCGAGGGGGTGCGTGTTCACGATCGGGGACGTGACCCTGATGGGCTTCGGCGGTGCGTACTCGGTGGACTGGAGGCAGCGCAGGCCGCACGTGTCGTGGTGGGAGCAGGAGCTCATCACCCGCACCCAGGTGGACGCGCTCGTGCCCACCCAGGTGGACATCCTCGTCTCCCACGAGGCACCCCTCGGGAAGATGATCTCGTACAAGGACGAGATCCCCGAGTCGGTCGCACAGCGCGGGTTGATGCAGGAGATCGAGGACCTCGTGCGGCCGGCGCTGCACGTGTGCGGGCACCACCACACCCGCGAGTCGTGGACGAACGGCGCGACCAGGGTCGAGGTTCTCGGCCGGGACGGCATGGACGACGAGTCGGTGCTGGTGCTCGAGATCAACTCCCTCGCCAGTTCAGGTGACCCGGCCTGAACCGGGGGCGTTAGGTCAGCGGCGGATGCCGCTCGACCCGCCGTCCACCTCGATGCGCTGGCCGGTGACATAACCCGACCACGGCGACACCAGGAACAGCACCGCGTTCGCGATGTCCTCTGGCTGGCACACCCGGCCGAAGGGCGACGCGGAGTCCATGGCGCGCAGGTCCTGCATCTCGTCCTTCGACTTGCCCTGCATCGCCCGCGCGAGCCGCACGCCCATGTCGGTCTCCACGAGACCCGGCGCCACGATGTTCACGTGGATGCGGTGCGGCAGCTCCTCCTTGGCGAGCGTGAGGGCGAGAGCCTCCATGGCGGCCTTGCCCATGTTGTAGGGCGCACCGTTCGCCGACATGCCTTTCGTGGCCACCGACGAGATGAACACGACGTGGCCGCCGCCCTTCCTGCGCATCTCGGGGATGAACGAACGGCACAGCTGGTGCGGCCCGAGTGCATGGGTCTCCACCAGGTTCCACAGTTCCTTCTCGTCGGTGTCCACGATGCTGCGGCCGCGTGACGCCACCCCGCCGTTGATCACTGCGATGTCGAGACCCCCGTGCACGGAATGGATCTCCTCCATCATGCGCCTGTTGTCGTCGGGCACGTCGTTCGACCCCTGGTGGATGGTGGCCTTCCCGCCGGCCGCGACGATGGCCTGCGCGGTCTCCTCGGCGGCCTCCTTGTCGCGGCGGTAGTTCACCGCAACGGTGGCGCCCTCGCGCCCCAGCGCCTCGCTGATGCCGCGCCCGATGCCGCGGCCTCCCCCGGTCACCAGCGCGATCTTGCCGTCGAGCATTCCCATGTTCTCCCCCTCGTCCGGACACAGAAACTAGGTCGCCGCGCGGCCGTGTGGGAACCTGAGGTGGTGCACGAGGGAAGCCGGAAGGCCATATTCGCCGCGTTCTTCGCGAACCTGGGCGTCGCGATCGCCAAGTTCGTGGGGTTCATCATCACGGGGTCGGCCGGGCTCGCGGCGGAATCCGTGCACTCGCTCGCCGATACCGCCAACCAGGGCCTGCTCTTTCTCGGAGGGACCCGTGCGGCCCGCGAGCACGACGACGACCACCCGTTCGGCCACGAGCGCGAGCGGTTCTTCTGGGCGTTCATCGTGGCGCTCATCCTCTTCAGCATGGGCGGTCTGTTCGCGCTGTACGAGGGCATCCAGAAGCTGCGCCACCCGCACGAGACCGAGAGCATGGCGGTGGCGCTCGTGATCCTCGGATTCGCGATTGTGCTCGAGGGTTTCAGCCTCCGCACAGCCGTGAAGGAGACGGCGCATGTGAAGCCGGCCGGACAGAGCTACTGGCAGTTCATCCGCACCGCGAAGCAACCCGAGCTCCCCACCGTTCTGCTGGAGGATGTCGCCGCACAGCTGGGTCTCGTCATCGCGTTCGCGGGTGTGCTGCTCGGCCACATCACGCACGAACCGCGCTGGGATGCCGCCGGCTCGGTGGGCATCGGTGTCCTGCTCATCGTGGTGGCGTTCGTGCTCGGCATGGAGATGAAGAGCCTCCTCATGGGCGAGGTTGCCTCGCCGGAGAACCGTCGGGCCTTGGCGGCGGCCCTGCGCGGGTCGCGCCACGTGACCGACGTGATCTACATGCACACCGAGCACGTGGGACCCGAGGTCATCCTGGTGGCGGCCAAGGTGATCTTCGACCCTGCACTGCCGGCCGGGGACGTGAGCCGGGCCATCGACGAGGCCGAGGCGAACATGCGTGCCGCCGTGCCGCACGCGAAGTTCATCTTCCTCGAGCCCGACATCAGCCGCACGCCGTCGGTTTCATGACGCGTCATTCCGTGCGCTGACCTGCGCGTCCACATTCCGGTGACAGAAACAACCGTTCCGGAGGACAACTACCATGGCCGTCACAGACGCACAACGACTGCAGGTGCAGAGAGCATTTGAGGACAACATGGGCAAGGACAACGCCGAACTCGTGATGGAACATCTTCCCCCGGGCGGCTGGGCAACCCTCGCGACGAAGAATGACCTCTTGATGACAGAAACCCGGCTTACTGCACGCATCGACGGGCTGGAGCACCGCATTGATGGTCTCGAGCGCCAGGTTGATTCCGTCGATGGTCGGATGAAATGGCTCATCTCGATCGTGCTCACCGTGGGGCTGGCCCTCTTCGCCAGCCAAGTGCAGATTCTTCTCACCATCAAGCAGCTCTGACCCACCCACTGGCTGGAGACGCCCTGTTAGCCTTTCCCGAGAACGAAGGGGAGCTCGCACGAACGGCGGGCTGAGAGGGTGAACGCGCTCACCGACCCATGAACCTGATCCGGGTAATGCCGGCGGAGGGACGGAACTTGGACGCAACGCACGCAACGGTGTTCATCGGGGGGTTCGCACCCCATTCACGCGCACTGGACGATGCCATCGAGGGATCGCTCGTGGTCGCCGCCGACTCCGGCTGGGAGCATGCGGTGGCCTCCGGGCGCCGGCCGCACGTGCTGGTGGGCGACATGGACTCCATCTCCCCTGCACACCTTGCCGACGCGATTGCACTCGGCACCGAGGTGATCGAGCACCCCGCAGACAAGGACGAGACCGACACAGAGCTCGCGCTCGCGCTCGCGGTTCAACGCGGTGCGCGGCACATCACGGTGGTCGCGGGCGGCGGCGACCGCCCCGACCATGTGTTCGCGATGCTGCACTCGCTCGCCTCCCCCGCCCTTGCGGGTGCCGAGGTGGACGGCTGGCTCGCGGGCACGCGGTTCGTGGTGTGCCGCGCGGGGATGCCGGCGGAACTGCCGACTGCCGCCGGCGACACCGTGAGCCTCCTGCCGGTGGGCGGGCCGACGGTGGTGTCGGCCGACGGTGTGCGCTGGCCGCTCGAGCACGGCGTGCTCGAGGCGCATGCATCCCGCGGCGTGAGCAACGCGGCCACGGGCCGTTGCACCGTGCACGTTCACGAGGGAACCCTGATCGCATTCGTCACCCCCGGGGAGGAATCATGAGAAGAGCACTGCTGGTTGCCCTGTTGGGCGTGGTTGCAATCGGCGCGTGCGGCGGCACGGAGAGTGCCGATGATTCCGCCGCTCCTGCCGGCGACGCGAATCCCTCGGAGGTGACTCTCCTCGCCTACGACGCTTTCACCCCTGCCGAGGGCGTGTTCACGGCATTCACCGAAGAGACGGGGGCTCGGGTGAAGGTGGTGACCGGCGGCGACAGCGGCACGGTGATCTCGAAGGCCATCCTCACGGCGGGCAACCCCGAGGGCGACGTGCTGTGGGGAGTGGACAACACCACGCTCTCGCGTGCGCAGGATGCCGGACTGCTGGAGTCGTACGAACCCGTGGACACCGGCGATGTGTGCGTGAACTACTCGAAGAAGTGGTATGTCTCGCGCGGTCTGCAGCCACCGACAGGGCTGGACGACCTCGTGAAGCCGCAGTACCGCGGTCAGCTCGTGGTGCAGGACCCCGTCAACTCCTCCCCCGGTCTCGCGTTCCTCATGGCGACAGTCGCGCAGTACGGCGACGGCTGGCAGCAGTGGTGGCGTGCGCTCATGGACAACGACGTGAAGGTGGTGAGCGACTGGTCCACTGCGTGGACGGTGGAGTACGCGGGCGGTGGCAACCCGGGCACGCGGCCGCTCGTTGTCAGTTACGGCAGCAGCCCTCCCGCCGAGATCGTGTACGCGGCCGACCCGTCGGCAGTGACCGAACCCGACAGCGGCGTGATCGAGTCCACATGCTTCCGCCAGACCGAGTACGTGGGCGTGCTGCGCGGCACGGGGAACCCCGCCATCGCACGGAAACTCGTGGAGTACCTCTTGGCACGGAAGTTCCAGGACTCCATGCCCCTGTCGCTGTTCGTGTTCCCGGTGAACCCGGACGTGGCACTGCCGGACGTGTTCGCGAAGTGGGCAGTGAAGGCGGTCGACCCGCTGACGCTCCCCGCGGCCGACATCGCGACGAACCGGGAGCGGTGGCTGCGCGAATGGCGGGCGATCGCCCTGTGACCCGGGCACGCGGCGCGTGGCGGCTCCTGCCGCTCGCCTTCCTCGGCGTGTTCTTCGCCTGGCCGGTGGTGCACGGCCTCGTTCGCCATGCCCGGCCCGCAGACGTGGTGTCGGTGCTCGGCGATTCATCTTTGCGCGGGGTCGCATGGTTCACGTTGTGGCAGGCCGCGGCCAGCACCTTGCTCACGCTGATGGTGGGAATGCCCGTCACGTGGGCGCTCAGCAGGTGGCGCTTCCGCGGGGCGGGCGCACTGCATGCGCTCGTGACCGTGCCGTTCCTCATGCCCGCCGTGGTGGTGGCGGCAGGGGTGCTCGCGATCATCCCCGGTGGCGGCACAGCGGCGATCCTGTGGGCGCACGCAGTGTTCAACGTGTCGGTGGTGCTGCGCGTGGTGGGGCCGCGCTGGCAGATGGTGAACCGCGAGACACTCGAGACTGCGGAGTCCCTCGGAGCCACGACGTGGAGGGTGTTCGCCACGGTGACCTGGCCCGACATCCGCGGTGCGGTCCGAAACGCAACAGCCGTGGTGTTCGCGTTCTGCTTCTCCAGCTTCGCCGTGGTGTCGGTGCTGGGCGGCCCGTCGGTGCGCACGCTGGAGACCGAGGTGTTCACCCAGGCCGTGCGCATCGGTGACATGCGGACCGCCACCGCACTCGCAGTGGTGCAGACCGCAACCGTGCTCGGGGTGCTGTGGGTTGGACGAGTGCGCGGCGGTGACGATGGCAGCGAGACGAGGCTCACAGGTGTGCGCCACGTGAACGAGCGGATGAGCATGCGACACCTCCCTGCAGTGGTGGCCGGGCTCGGGGCAGTGTTCGTCATTGCGCCGTTGGCGGCAGTGGCGGTGAGATCGGTGCGGCGCGACGGCCGGTGGACCCTCTCGGGCTGGAGGGCACTGACCGGCGGCACGCTCCGCAGTGTGGGCATCGACATCCCGTCCGTTCTCGTGTCATCGGCAACTTTCGCGGTTGCCACGGTGGTGATTGCCGTTCCCCTGGCGCTGGCGGCATGCAACCGCACACGACAGTCAGCAACGGAAACCCTCTCCCTTGCACCGCTCCTGGTGAGTTCGGTCACCCTCGGCCTCGGCCTGGTGATCACCTTCGACCGTGCGCCGTGGGACTGGCGCGGTGATGCGTGGCTGTTGCCGGTGGTTCACGCAGTGGTGGCCCTGCCACTGGCAGTGCGCACGATCGGGCCGGCCCTGCGTGCCGTGGGTGGCGAGGTTCTGGACGCCGCGAGCGACCTCGGCGCCGGGCCGCTGCGCCGGTGGCTCACGGTGGAACTACCGATGATCCGCCCCGCACTCGCACGCGCGGCAGGAATCAGCGCGGCGGTGAGCCTCGGCGAGTTCGGGGCCACCAGCTTCCTCTCCCGCAGCGGGACGATGACGGTGCCGATTGCCATCGGTCAGTTGCTCGGCCGCCCCGGGCCCGTGCTGCAGCAGGCCGGGTTTGCCCTCGCGTCGATGGTCGGCCTCACGATTGCTCTGGTCGGAGTGACGCTACGTCCAGTCAACCCGGACTCGGTAGCGGCATGACCAGCCTTCGGCGTCAACTGTCTTCTTGACAGGCTTGTCGCCGAGGAAGTCATCTTCCTCCGTGGACGCGTGCTCCCACACGGCCTTCGCGACCTTCCACGCCCATGGATGTCGCTTCACCCGCACAACCATGGTGTCCTCGTACCGGATGACCGCCGTCTGCATCAGGTCAATCTCTGCGACCACATTCCCCTCTGGGTCGGTGCACCGCGTGATGATTCCGTGCTCGACCTCCTCAAAGAGGATCACGTCGATGACCTCGTCGGGGTTCGAGCACTCAACAACCGGTGGCAGCACTGTGATTCACTCCTTCTGGCCCTGCCGGAAGTCAGCCATCCAGAGGGCGATGTCTGCAGTTCGCAGCAGGGAGAGATTCATCGGAACAGAGGGGTTCAACGTCCGTGCCTGCATCATGATATGCCCGAGATGGTCACGGAGAGCCGGCGTGCTGACGTCCCGCCACGAAGTCCACCATCCCCGCCGTCCTACCGGTGTCATGACTCCGCGAATGACTGAGTCACTCACCGGCAGCAAGTGAGGGAACATCGCCGACATCAGTTTCCGGGCCGTTGTGTCACCGAACCCCTCCAGTTCCCTGATCTTCCCGAGCGACAGTGACAATCCGGACTCCCTCTTGAACCACTGTTCATTCGAGGACCACATCGACGAACTGCGGCTCAATCCGGGCACCCCCTTCAGTAACTCTTCGATCTCCCCTGCTATTGCCGCCAGCGACGCCACCATTTCGCCGTCAATGCGGATGCTCAGGTACGACACAGCAAGAAGATCGATGGCATCCGGTGACAGGCTCCGGTCTGTGTTCGAAAGAGCAAGTTCGTCGAAGTATCTGCCCGAAAATCCCGTGCGGTCGAACCGGCTTGCGGTTCTCCTCGGCGCGAACTCCACGAAGTAATCCGCGACCAGCTCGGATGCTGACTGACCCGAACCAAGCACGTCCCGGTCGAGCGCGCCGATCAACGCAGCATCAGACCATCCGACTCTGGTGTTGTGATCTCCCATCCCTTACGGGCGACGGCCGGTGAGGTCGAGCACGCGGGTCTGCAGGTCCGCCGAGTCGGCAACCTCGCCACTGGGGCCCGCGCCGAACATGCCGGTCTGGCCGAGCATCGGTGCCATCGGCGAGAGGCTGTCCCAGCAGTACTGGAGCACCTCGGGGTCGAGCACCACGGTCCGGCCCATGCCGGCGCCGAGATCCCACGCGTGCATCGCGAAGTCGACGATGCGGAACATGAGCAGACGGTCGGCCGGCATGTCCATCACGGGGTGCTGCACCACGGTGGAGAGGTCGGACAGCTCCGAGAACGCCTTCACGTGGTCGGCTGCGGCAGCTGCGTAGTCAGCGCGCATGTCAGAGCCGAACTGGTAGTCGGTGAAGAACTTCGCGTTTTCCTCGCGGGTGGCACCGCGCAGCGCCATGGATGCCGACACCGCGCCGCCCACGATGTGGCGCAGCAGGGCGGTGACGTCCCATCCGTCGCACTTCGTGGGCCTGCCGAAATCGCTGTCGGCCGTTGCGGCCAGTTCGGAGGTGAAGTTGTCGATGGCCTTCTGGAGAATGCTGATGCTCATGTCCGCACAGTATCCGTCCTGCGGGCCGGGGAATCAGACGGAGTTGCCCAGCATGTGCAACGAGTGGGGCCCTGCGAACCAGATGCCGGTGTCGCGCGATCGGCGGAACTCCCCGAGCGTGCCGATGTGGGGCACGTGCACCGACACCCGGACCGACCGTCCCCGGTCGGGGTGTCGCAGCTGCGAGCACATCTCGGTGAGCACGCGGTGCCAGCCGTACATGGATGCGAGGAAAAGGTCGGCCCGCGCACCGTTGTCGTGCACCTCGAGCCGCGCACCCCTCGTTTCGACACCGCTGCCCCAGTCGCCACCGGTGTGCGCCTGCAGATGGAGAGGGTCGGTGCCACCGTTCAACGGGTCGTGCAGGCGAGAGCCGTTGAACGTCATCGACACACGGTCGATCCACGCCTTCGGCGCCAGGCCATCCTGCACGAACGACGGCTGGGGCCGGTCCGATGGCTGCTGCAGGAGGCAACGTGCCATGTCGGCGCATGCCGCATACGGCTGCCACAACCACGCGCAGAACGTGTCGAACTGCCCGTCGGCCACCCACGCTTGCTTGATGAGTGCGAGACGCGGGTCGTCATCGGGCATCCCTGCATCCACCCATTCCCTCAGGCCCTTGCCGGGGTAGCGCCATCCGAAGGAGTAGATGAGCAGGTTGAGCAGGCTCGTCCAGTAGGCGCGGGCGTTGCGGAATGCCTGGTGGTCGGCCCGAGTGTCGGTGTTTCCCGCACCCACCGGGGCACCCACGAAGTGTGCGGGCGCACCGGGGTGGGCGAGCGCACGGAACATGAGAGGGATGTTGAAGCCGCACTCCCCCTCGTCACCGCTCCACGAGTGCGACCTGCGCATTCCCATGCGCGGGGCCGACGCGGGCACATCCACGCGCAGGAGATCGAACTTCGCCGGCTTCGTGGTCATCGCGTGCTCAGGTGATCCTGACGGTGACCGTCTTGGAG
>JBMUAQ010000011.1:0-28995 GCA_049454855.1 Ilumatobacteraceae bacterium | reverse complement strand
TCGGGCATCTGCTCGTAGAGACGCTTGATGGCCGGGGCCATCTTGTCGGTGACGGTTCCGGAGATCACCACGAGGTCGGCCTGCCGCGGGCTCGCCGGCAGCGGGATGACCCCGAGACGCATGACGTCGTAGCGGGGCGAGCCGAAAGCGGCGCCCATCTCGATGGCACAGCACGCGAGGCCCCACTGGTACACCCACATGGAGTACGAGCGGCCCAGGTTGAAGAGGGATGTCAGCGGCTTGGGCAGCCGTCCGCGGTCAACGAGTCCCATTTCGACCTCCTACACCCACCGCAGGACGCGCTTGCGCCACGCATAGACGAGACCGAGCACGAGGATGGCGACGAAGATGCCCATCTCCACCAGACCGAAGCCGGCGTAGCGCTCCAGCTGGGTGGCCCACGGGAAGATGAACACCGCCTCCACGTCGAAGATCACGAAGAGCAGTGCGTACACGTAGTACCGCACCTGGCTCTGGGCCCAGCCGTCCCCCACCGGGTCGACGCCGCTCTCGTACGGCATCAGCTTCTCCGGCGTGGGATTGCTGGGGCGCAGGAGGGCCGACAGACCGAGGAGCAGGCCGGCCACGAGGAAGGAAGCAAGACCGAACCAGACCACGGTGAGATAGGACCGCAGGAAGGGGGACATCAGCATTCGAAACTACTACGGGCCGTTATGCACACCCCAACTTGCCCCGTCGATGCGGCGCACATGGTCGGGCCCGTCAGGTGTGCGTTTGTGCCACCGCGCTCAGGAACCACTCCATCAGGGCCTCGGTACGGGGCTCCACCGTGTCCATCGCGCGGCGGGTGTTCTCCAGCAGCTGCCCCCGGTCCACCCCGGCATCGACAAGCTCGGTGTCACCCCCGTCACTCGCCCATCGGCGCACGATCGTCTCCGTGACCTCTGGGTGGAACTGCAGCCCGAGCGACCGGCCGGACGAGAAGGCCTGCGGCGACACGGGGCTGTCGGCGAGAGCGGTGGCACCGGACGGCACCGTGAATCGGTCGTAATGCCACTGGAACCAGGTCCCGGCAAGCACCTCGGCGGCCCCGGCCCCGGTTTCCGAAAGCAGTCGGACCTCGTGCCAGCCGATTTCGTGCATTTGTGAACGTTCCACCCTGCCCCCGAGCGCAAGCGACAGCTGCTGGGCACCGAAACACAGCCCCAGCACCGGGACACCGGCTTCATGTGAGGAGGCCAGGAACCGCTGTTCGGCACCCACGGGTCCGGCGATCTCGGGCCAGTACGCACTCCATGAACTGCCCAGGCTGAGGACCAGATCGACCTCCCGCGGCCCGGGCCATGCACCCGTGTCCTCGCGGTGCAGTTCCACGAAGGTCACCCCGCGGCGGCGCAGGGCATGGCCCACGAGACCGGGATCCATGTCGTCGCGATTTCCGATCAGCGCCGCCCGCACGACCATTACGGTATGTCCGATGGGTCGAACATCACACACGGACGACCCGATTTCGCTCGGTTCGGTGCAGGCCGCACGGCAGGCCGGACTCGGGGTGGTGAAGCGCACGCCCGTCACCGAGTCGGCTGCGCTCTCGGAGATGTGCGGGGGCCAGGTGGTGCTGAAGGCCGAGAACCTCCAGCGGACCGGTTCGTTCAAGATCCGCGGTGCCATGAGCAAGATCGCCGACCTCGGCGATGCCGCGGCGGCCGGGGTCGTGGCCGGGAGCGCGGGCAACCACGCACAGTCACTGGCGTTCGCGGCGCGTCACCGCGGCGTTCCGTGCCGCATCTTCGTGCCCGCGGGTGCGTCGCTGTCGAAGATGGAGGCGGTCCGCTCGTACGGTGCCGAACTGTCGGAGGGCGGCGACACCCTCACCGACGCGGTCGCACTCGCACGCAGTCACGCGGAGTCCACCGGCATGAACTTCTGCCATCCGTTCGATGACCCCGCGGTCGTGTCGGGTCAGGCAACACTCGGTCTCGAGCTCACCGAGGACATCGCCGACCTCGAGCAAGTGGTCATTCCGCTCGGCGGCGGCGGCCTCACCGGCGGTGCGGCATGGGTGCTGAAGACACTGTTGCCCGACGTGCGGGTGATCGGTGTGCAGGTGCGTGCGTGCGCACCGTACGCAGGCATGCCCCCGGTCGAGGGCCCGATCGTCACTCTTGCCGACGGCATCGCCGTGAAGTGGCCCGGTGACATCACGCGGCCGCTGGTGGAGAGATACGTCGACGAGGTGGTGGTGGTCGAGGAGGACTCCGTCGCCGACGCGATGATGCTGCTGCTCGACCGAAGCAAGCTCTACGTGGAGGGCGGCGGTGCTGTGGGGGTGTCGGCACTTCTCAGCGGAGCAGTGAAACCCGGCCGTGACGGCGCCACCTGTGTGGTGCTCTCCGGCGGGAACGTGGACCTCGGCGTCGTGCCGGGGCTCATCCGGCGCCACGAGACGAAGGCCGGACGCCGTCTCATCGTGTTCGCCCGTATCTCCGACCGTCCGGGCGGGCTCGCCGGGTTGCTCTCGCTGTTCGCCGCGAACGGGGCCAACCTGATCGAGGTGGAGCACGTGCGCGAGGGTGTCGACCTCCACGTGCGCGAGACCGGCGTGCAGGCCGTGCTCGAGGTGCGTGACTCTGCACACGCCGACACCGTGGTGGCGGCGGCAGCCGCCGCCGGGTACGGCATCGAGAAGGTGGCGGTGCGGTGAGCACACCGCTCGTGGCGATCCTCGGCAAGCGTGCCGCGGCATCGGAGAACGCGCGCACACCCGTGGTGATTGCCGGGCGTCTGTACGTGGATGCCGTGCAGCGCGCCGGTGCCGTGCCGGTGGTCGTCCCGCCCGGATCGGGCACGGATGCAACCATGGAGGCGGTGTCGCGGTGCGACGCACTCATCCTCCTGGGCGGCGGTGACGTGGACCCGCGCGCCTACGGACACACCGAGAACGCGAGGCTCTACGGGGTCGACCCCGCGCAGGATTCCTTCGAGATCGAGGCGGTGCGCCGCGCGGTGGAGGCCGACATTCCGGTGCTCGCCGTGTGCCGCGGGCACCAGGTGCTGAACGTCGCGCTCGGGGGGACACTGATCCAGCACCTCCCCTCCACCGCCGACCACCGCGACACGATGCACACGGTGAGCGTGGTGCCCGGGTCACGCGTCGCGTCGGCCATGGGCACCCACGAACCCCTGGTGCACTCGTTCCATCACCAGGCGATCGACTCCCTCGCCCCCGGTCTCACCGTTGTGGCCACGGCAGCCGACGGCACCATCGAGGCCGTCGAGCACGCGTCAGCCGGGTGGGTCGTGGGCGTGCAGTGGCACCCCGAGGACACCGCCGCCGAGGACGCCCCGAACCAGGGCCTGTTCGACGCTCTCGTTGCCGCCGCGCGCCGCTAGGGCGTCAGCGGTTCTTCCAGACGGGGGCGCGCTTCTCGGCGAACGCAGTGGCGCCTTCCTTCGCGTCCTCGCTGGAGAACACCTTCGCGGTTGCCTCGCGCTGCTTGTCCGCACCGGGCTCACCGAGTTCGTCCCACATCAGTTCCTTGGTCCACTGCACAGCGATGGGGCCGTTGCAGGTGATGCGTGCCGCGAGTGCATGCGCGGCGTTCATCAGTTCGCTGCGGTCGACCACCTGGTTGATGAGACCGAGCTCGAGTGCGCGCTGCGGGGTGATGGGATCGCCGGTGAGGCCCATCTCGAGGGCGACCGCGAGCGGGATGCGCCGCGGCAGACGCGTGCCGCCGCCGGCCGCGTAGAGACCGCGCTTCACCTCGGGGATACCGAAGCGAATGCCGTCCACCGACACCACGAGGTCACAGTTGAGGACCAGCTCGAAACCGCCCGCCAGCGCATGACCGTTCACCGCCGCGATGAGCGGCTTCTTGCAGGTGCGCAGGGCACTCATGCCGGCACCCACCTTCGCGATGCCGTCACCTGATGCGAACGCCTTGAGGTCCATGCCCGCACAGAAGATCTTCTCCCCCGCCCCGGTGAGGATCACCGCACGCACGTCGTCCTGTGCGGCGCGCTCGAACGCCGCGACGAGACCGTCGCCCACCTCCGAGTTCAGTGCGTTGCCCGCTTCCGGACGGTTGATGGTGACGGTGAGGACGTTGTCCCTGAAATCTGTGTCGACTGCCATGCGCCGAACAGTACCGCCGGCCTCAGTTGCGCGGCGAACTCACCTCGTCGAGGACCGTCGTGATCGACTCACGCTCGCTCCTGGTGGCGAGCAGAACGAGGCCGTGCCCCGGCATTCCTAACCCTGGGTTCCGACGGCGACGGCGCGCAGCACATCGACGAGTTCGGTGGCATCGAGCAGCCAGCCGGGGAACACGCCCACGAACAGTGTGAACGTCACCGCCGCGGCGATCACGAGACCCGTCGCGCGGGGGACCACCGGGCCGGCGCCGTCACCTGCATCATCGAGCCACATGCTCACCATGATCCGCAGGTACAGGTACGCAGCCACGACTGCCGCGACCATCGCGGCAACCGCGAGCACGTAGCTCTCCGCCTCCACCGCACTGTTGATCACGCCGAACTTCGCGATGAAACCCCCGGTGAGCGGCACGCCCGCCTGGGCAAGTAGCAGCACGGTGAACCCGAGCGCGAGCACCGGTCGTGTCCGGGCGAGACCACGGAAGTCGGAGAGCGACGTTGCATCGTCGGAATCACCGGCAACCACGGAGACGACGGAGAACGAGCCGATCACGAGCACCGTGTACAGGAGCAGGTATGTCATCGATGACGACAGGCCGGAGCCGCCGTGTGACGCCGCCTCGACGCCCACGAGAACGAACCCTGCGTGCGACACGGACGAGAACGCGAGCATCCGCTTCACGTCGCTCTGCACGACCGCCATCACGGAGCCCACCGACACCGTCAGCACCGCGAGCACCCAGACGACGGGCCGCCAGTCGTCCACCCTCGTGTCGAGTGCAGTGGTGAGCACGCGCAGGACCGCCGCGAAGGCCGCGACCTTTCCGGCCGAGGCCATGAAGGCGGTGACGGGTGACGGCGCACCCTGGTACACATCGGGGGCCCAGGAGTGGAACGGCACGGCGGAGACCTTGAACGCGAGCCCCACCAGGAGGAGACCGATGCCGACGAGGAGAAGTGCATCGTCGTTCGCAAGGCTCACCGAGCCACCCAGTCTGTTTGCGATGGTGGACAGGTTCGTCGACCCCGTCGCGCCGTAGATCATGGCGATGCCGTAGAGGAAGAACGCCGACGAAAAGCCACCGAGCACGAAGTACTTCAGTCCGGCCTCCTGGCTCCGCGCGTTGCGACGGTTGCTCGCGGCCAGCACGTACAGCGAGAGGCTGAGGGTCTCGAGACCGAGGAAGAGCACGATGAGGTCGTTCGCGCTCACCATGATCTGGGCACCGATGGCGGCGGTGAGGAACATGGCATACGGCTCCGGCCCGTCCTCGCCCCGACGGGTGAGGTGATCGTGCAGCACAGGCGCCACGAGAGCGAGGGCGACGGCAATCACGATGGTTGCGAGCACGGAGAAACGGTCCACCGCAACGGCGTCGGCGAGCGCGGTCCCGGGCAGCTCACGGCCGAGGTCGTCCCACTTCACCGTCTGCTGGATGACGACGGCAACCGAGGCTGCGGATGTCAGCAGTGCGTACCGCCCGCGGAGCACCCGCGGCACGAGGGAGCCCACGAGCAGCACCGTGCACACGGTGCCGAGCCAGATGAGAAGCGGCAGCACATCGGTGAACTCGATCGAGGGCTGCGTGAAGCCGGACAGTGCAGCGGACATCAGTCGTGACCCCCGTTGTCGTGGGCCGGTGCCACGTAATCAGTGTGCTTCTCCACGTGCTCGATGAGGCGGTCGACGCTGGGTTCGATCCGGTCCAGCATCGGCTTCGGGTAGAGGCCGGAGAAGACGATGATGGCGATGAAGACGCTGATGAGGGCACCCTCACGGGCGGTGATCTCGCGGAAACCGGAGTTGGCCTCGTCGGGCTCGCCGTGGAACACCCGCTGGTAGGCCCACAGGAGGTAGAGCGCGGCGAGGATCACACCGGTTGCCGCCACCACGGTCCACCAGCGGGCGGTCTCGAACGAACCGATCAGCACGAGGAACTCACCGACGAAACCGTTCAGGCCCGGCACGCCGATGGACGAGAGCATCACCACCATGAACGCGGCCGCGAACACCGGCGCAACGGCCTGTATGCCGCGCAGCTCGGCAATCGCACGGGTGTGCCGGCGCTCGTAGATCATGCCCACGAGGAGGAACAACGCACCGGTGGACACACCGTGGTTCACCATCTGCACCACCGAGCCGGTGAGCGCCTGTGACGTGACGGCAAAGGTGCCGAGAACGATGAACCCGAGGTGCGCAACCGAGGAGTAGGCAACGAGCCGCTTGAGGTCGGTCTGCATGGTGGCCGCAACGGCACCCCAGAGGATGCCGATGGTGGCAAGCGTGAGGAAGAGCGGCTTCGCCCAGAGCGCGGCTCCGGGGAAGAGGTACAGACCAAAGCGGAGGAAGCCGTAGGTGCCCAGCTTCAACAACACTCCCGCCAGGATCACCGAGCCGCCGGTGGGGGCCTGGGTGTGCGCATCGGGCAGCCACGTGTGCAACGGGAAGAGCGGCACCTTCACGGCGAACGCCACGGCAAAACTGAGGAACAGCCAGCGACCCGTCGCGGTGGCGAACCCGGCCCGCTCCGCGATCTCCACGAGGTCGAAGGTGAGGTAGCCGATGTCGCGGCGTGCGAGCACCGCGGTGGCGATGATGCCCACGAGCATGAACGCCGAACCGAACATCGTGTAGAGGAAGAACTTCGTCGCCGCGTAGATACGCCGGTCGTAGCCCCAACCGCCGATGAGGAAGTACATCGGCACCAGCACGATCTCGAAGAAGATGAAGAACAGGAACAGGTCGAGGCTGAGGAAGCTGCCCATCACGCCAGCCTCGAGGAGGAGCAACCACGCGAGGTACCGCTTCTCGTCGTGGTGGGGGTCGACGCCGGCGATCACGAGCGGGAACAGGATCCCCGTGAGCACCACGAGGAACAACGAGATGCCGTCCACACCGAGATGCCAGGAGATGCCCCAGGCATCGATCCATGCGTGACGGGTCACGAACTGGAAGCCGCCCTCATGGGAATCGAACGACGACAGCATCCACAGCGACACCCCGGCGGTGACCACCGACGACGCGAGGGCTGCGAGTTTCACGTACTCGGGACGACGCTCGCTCAGCACCGACACCAGGAGTGCGCCCAGCACCGGCACGAGCACCAGCACCGTGAGCACCGGGAACGAAGCGGTGGTATCCGCACCGGAGGCAGCAACGATCACAGCAGCCCCCTCACGACGAACCAGGCGAGCAGGGCCACCACTCCGACGGTGACGAGAGCGGCGTACGAGCGGACGAAACCGTTCTGGCCGCGCCGCAGCACACCCGCGAGCGACCGCACGAGTGTGCCGGTGCCGTTGACGGCACCGTCGACGACACGTGCATCGGTGTCGGCGATGCCCTGGAAGAGACCCCGGCCCGGCCCGGCAACGACTGATGACACCGCGGCGTCATAGCGCCACCCGTCGGCGAGCAGCTGCGGCTCGACCGGCGCGAACCTCCCCTTCGCGTACACGGAAACGGAGAGCGCGATGCCCGCGGTTGCGATCACCACGGCCAGCCCCAGCAGCAACCACTTGTTGTCGTACGCCCACGTTCCGCTGATCTTCGCCTCGGCCCCGTGCACGACGGGCTCGAGCCAGTGCTCGAGGAAGTGCGTGCTCTTCGAGAACGGGAGCTGGATCGCCCCGCCGACCGCGCTGAGCACCGCGAGAACGGCCAGCGGGAGGGTCATCACCCAGGGGCTCTCGTGCGGCTCGTGGGCATCCCCGTGGGCGCCGTGCTCCTCCGAACGGTCGTGCCAGCGCGCCTCCCCGAAGAACACCATGATCACCTGGCGCGTCATGTAGTACGCAGTGAGCAGCGCGGTGACCACGCCGACCGCGTACAGGGCCCGGTTGTTGGCGAACGCGTACAGCAGGATCTCGTCCTTCGACCAGAATCCCGCGAACGGCGGCACGCCGGCGATTGCGAGCCAGCCGATGATGAACGTGAATGCGGTGACCGGCATCGCCTTCCGCAGCGCACCCATGCGCCTCATGTCCTGCTCGTGGTGCATCCCGTGGATGACCGAGCCCGACCCGAGGAACAGGAGCGCCTTGAAGAACGCGTGCGTGACCATGTGGAACACCGCGGCAACGTACGCACCCGAGCCGACCGCGAGGAACATGAACCCGAGCTGGCTCACCGTGGAGTACGCGAGGACCTTCTTGATGTCGGTCTGCGCGACGGCGATGGTCGCGGCGAACAGCGCGGTGAGCGCACCGACCGTGGCGATGATGTCAGGGGCCCACGGGTACGCGGCGGCGAGGACCGGTGCCGTGCGCGTCATGAGGAACACGCCGGAGGTCACCATGGTGGCCGCATGGATCAGGGCGGACACCGGTGTGGGTCCCTCCATCGCGTCGGGCAGCCAGATGTAGAGGGGCAGCTGTGCGGACTTGCCGCACGCACCGACGAAGAGCATCAGCGCGATGCCCGTTGCCGTGACCGCGGCCAGCTTGCCCTCGTGGGCCGCGTGGTTGAGGCCCTCGTAGGAGAGGGTGCCGACGGCCGCAAAGGCCATGAACATCGCGACCATCATTCCCCAGTCGCCGACACGGTTGGTGACGAACGCCTTCTTGCCTGCCGTCGCCGCGGAGTCACGTGTGTGCCAGAAGGAGATGAGGAAGTACGAGCACACGCCGACGCCCTCCCACCCGAGGAACGTGACGAGCAGGTTCTCACCGAGGACGAGCATCAGCATCGAGAAGACGAACAGGTTGAGATACAGGAAGAACTTGCTGAACCCGGGGTCGCCGTGCATGTACCCGATGGCATAGAGGTGGATGAGCGAGCCGATCCCGGTCACGAACAGGGCCATGGTGATGCTCAGCGGGTCGGCAAGGAAGCCCATGTCGATCCCGAGACCCCCGACGGGGAGCCAGGAGAAGAGGATGACGGTCTCGTGTCTCTCCTCGGCGGTGCGCGAGAGCAGATCGAGATACACCGCCACGGACACCACGAACGACGAGGCGGTCATCAGCGTCGCAAGCACCCCGGCACCGGGCTCGCCCAGTCTCCTGCCGAACAGGAGGATGAGGAGGAAGCCGACCAACGGCAGCGCAGGCACGAGCCAGACGAGTTCAGCCATGTGCGGTCAGCCCTTCAGCACCGAGAGGTCGTCGGCATTCGCCGCTGTGCGGCGCCGCATGATGGACACGATGATCCCGAGGCCGACCACGACCTCGGCAGCCGCCACGACCATCACGAAGAACACCGCGGTCTGGCCGCCGATGTCGTTGCGCGCAGTGGCAAGACTCACGAACGAGAGGTTGACGGCGTTCAGCATCAGCTCGATGCACATGAACATCACGAGCGGGTTGCGCCGGACCAGCAGACCCACCGTGCCGATCGAGAACAGGACGGCGGCGAGGACGAGGAACCACGACGTGGTGGGGACGACGGCGGCGAGGGTCATGACGAAGCCTCCTCGCGGCTGGGGAGACGCCGGGCCAGGACCACCGTGCCGACGACGGCAACGACGAGCAGCACCGACGTGATCTCGAACGCGAACACGTTCTCACCGAAGATCGAGGAGGCCACCTGCTTGATGTTCGCATCCGGCGTGGCAACGGTTGCGGGATCGAGACCGCCGCCGGAGCGGATGACGGCAGAATCAGAGGTGACGACCGCTGCGGTGAGGAGACCGACCATCACCGTCCCCATCACCCCCGCGAGGAGTCGCTGCGACGCCAACGGCTCGATGCTCAGGTTCTCCGCGCGGTCGACGCCGAGGAGCATGATCACGAAGAGGAAGAGCACGACGATCGCGCCGGCATAGACGATCACCTGCACCGCGGCCAGGAAATGGGCCCCCTGCTGCACGAACAGCACGGCGACACCGAACAGCGTGAGCACCAGACTGAGCGCGGCGTGGACCGGGTTGCCGCGGAGGACGACACCGAGTGCCCCCACCAGCGCCATCGCCGCGGCACACACGAAGACGAACAGCTCCATCAGTTGTCCTCGGCGTCCCGTTCCGACTGCTCCGGCTCCGCGGCGCGCACGCCGTAGCCGAGTTCACCGCTCCACGACACGACGCCCTCGAAGCTGGCGTCGCCCGACGGTGCGGTGGCGCGCATCCAGCCCGAGGTGTCGGTGTCCTCGCCCTCGCGCCAGTCCTCCCACGGCAGCTGACGGGGTCTCCCGTCGTCACCGACGAGCAGTTCGCTCTTCGTGTAGATCGCGTCCTGGCGGTTCGTGAAGGAGAACTCGAACAGCTTCGATTCCGTGATCGCCTCGGTGGGGCACGCCTCCACGCAGAGGTCGCAGTGGATGCAACGCAGGTAGTTGATCTCGTAGACGAACCCGAACCGCTCACCCGGTGACGTGGGGTTGTCGGGGTCGTTGTCACGGCCGCGCACGTAGATGCAGCGCGCCGGGCACACACCTGCGCACAGCTCGCACCCGATGCACTTCTCCATGCCGTCCTCGTAGCGGTTCAGCACGTGACGACCGTGGAGGCGCTCGGGCTTGTCGATCTTGCGGTCGCGCGAATCGTCCTTCTTGCGTCGCCACACGCGGCCACCCGAGTACTCGGTGGTGACCTTCCTGCCGTACCCGTGCTGTCGCAGCGTCACCAGGAACCCGCCGAAGTAACCCATCAGAAACCTGCCCCGTCACGCTCGCGGTTGTCGCGGCTCACCCTGAACGCCGCCTGCAGCAACGCGTACGAACCCACGAGCACGAGTGCCGTCACGAGGGTGACCACCCACCGGTCCCAACCGGCCCTGCTGCCGGCGCGCTGGGCGGCCAGCAGCATGAACCACCCGAGGGAGGCCGGGATGAGCAGTTTCCATCCGAGGTCCATCAGCTGGTCGTAGCGGAAGCGCGGGAGCGTGGCACGGAACCACACGTAGACGTAAAGGAACACGAGCACCTTGAGGAGCAGCCACACGGTGCCCTCGAGGGCGTTCGGCACCAGCGGGATGTCGAGGACCGTGTTCCCGATGGACACCGGCTGAGGGCCGCCGAAGAAGAGCGTGACGATGAGTGCCGACATGGTGATCGTGTTCATGAACTCGGCGAGGAAGAAGAGTGCGAACCTGATCGAGGCGTACTCGGTGTTGAAACCGCCGACCAGTTCCTGCTCCGCCTCGACGAGGTCGAACGGCGGGCGGTTCAGCTCGGCGGTGGCTGCCACGAGGAAGATGAAGAACGGGACGAACCCGGTGGTGACCACGTTCCAGTCACCGAGCGTGCCCTGCAGATCCACGATGCCGCTGGTGGACAGCGTCCCGGCCACGAGCAGCACCGCACCGAGCGAGAGTCCGAGCGCTGCCTCGTAGGAGACCATCTGTGCCGATGCGCGCACCGACCCGAGCAACGGGTACTTCGACCCGGACGCCCAGCCCGCGAGCATGATGCCGTACACCGCGATCGACGAGATCGCGAGGGCGAACAGGACACCCACCGGCGGGTCGGCCAGCTGCAGCCTGGTCTGCTGACCGAACAACGTGACCATGCCACCCTTGCCGTCGCGCCAGTCGCCGCCCAGGGGGATGATCGCGAACGCGAGGAACGCCGGCACGAACGCAAGGTACGGAGCGAGCTTGAAGACGAACCTGTCCGCCTTGTCGGGGATGAGGTCCTCCTTCATGAACAACTTCGTGCCGTCGGCGAGCGTCTGGAGCAGACCGAAGGGGCCGGCCTTGTTCGGGCCGATGCGGTTCTGCATGCCGGCAATCACCTTGCGCTCGAACCACACCATGAGCATCGTGGCAACGAGCCCGACGAGGAACACGATGAGCACCTTGACGAGCACGATGAGCAGGGGTGTCCAGAGCAGGTCCCCCTCGAGGAGCGGGTCGACGGCGACGAGACCTGTGCTCACTTCGCCTCGATCCTCACGTCGGTGACGGGCGAGTCGGCGGAGACCAACCGGCGCACGTCCGGGCCGGGCTGGTTGAACGGCGCGAGCGCCGTCCCGCGCGGGACGGCCGTCGAGGTGACCACCGTGAGATCCACCGAACCGCTGCCCGAGGTCACCGTCACCGTGCGGCCGTCGGCAGTGCCGATGCGGTCGGCATCAAGCGGGTTCAAAGTGACCGACGCACCGGGTGCGAGACCGGCGAGTGAGGGGCTCGTGGCCGTGCCCATCGCTGCGTCATAGAGCTTGCGTGCGAGAACGAGCCTGAAGTCGTACGAGCTGCGTGGTGCCGCCGGAACGGGGGACGTACCGTGTGCCGGTTCCACGTTCACGGGAGCGAGGACACCGTTGCGTCGGTTCTCCGGGGACGCCACCGCGGCACCGAACTCCCCGAGCGAGGCACCCATCAACTGCTGCACCGCGGCAAGAGTCGTGACACCACTGTCATGGCCGAGCAGCCGCAGCAGCTCGGCGGCGATCATCCAGTCGGCGCGGGCGGTTCCGCGGGGGGTGATCTTCTGCACCACGTTCGACACGCGGCCCTCGAGGTTCGTGGTGGTGCCCTCCTTCTCCGCGTAGGCGGCGGCGGGCAGGACGACATCGGCCTGCTGGGCACTCCCGGTGAGGAAGGTGTCGACGGCCACCACGGTGCGCGCACCCGAGAGTGCACGTCGCGCGAGGCCGGAATCAGGAACATCGGACAGGGGGTCGGCCCCGAGGAGCACGAGGCAGCCGACCTTCCCGCCGGCAGCGGCACCGAGAATCGCGGCGGCATCGTTGCCCGCACGGGGTGCGAGGCCGACTGACAGCGCCCCGCGCACGTTGCCGCGGCGCAGGACCGGCAGTACGGCGGCGGAGGGAACGGCGGCCACGACGGCGTCGACGGCCGCCATCGTGTGTGCCGAGGACTCCGCGAGGTTCGCACGCCCCGCGACGACCGTGACGGTGCCGGCGCCGAGCTGTGCACGAACGTCTGCATCCGCGAGCAGTGAGCGGACCGCGTCGGCCTGTGTTCCCGGTTCGCAGCGAACGCTGCGCCATGCATGCGGCGTGAGCCCTGACTCATGGCTGGACACCTCGATGATCCGTGCACCCAGCCGCGTCGCTGCGTCGCGCAGACGGATGTGGAGGACAGGCAGTTCCTCCTTCAGGTCCGGCGCGAGAAGGATCACCGTGGTCGACGCACAGGCGGAGTCGATCGTGGCCTGTGCATGCGCGAACACGGATGCAGGAAGCCCGTCGTCAAGTTGCGCATCGGTCATGATGCTGCCGACGGCGGTGGCGAGACGTCCCCACATGAAGGCGTCCTCGTTGGTGCCGCGGGCGCCGCCGAGCACCGCCGTCGCGCTGCCGGCCTCGCGCATCGCACGGGCCACCGTGTCGAGCGCCTCGGACCACGAGGTCTCCACGAGCACCCCGTCACGGCGCACGAGCGGTCGGGTCAGCCTGTCGGGCGAGTTCACCGACTGGAAGTCGAAGCGGCCGCGGTCGCACAGCCAGCCCCAGTTGACGGGGTCGATGTCGACCCCCTGGTAGCGGACGAGCTCGTCGCGGCTCGACTGCACGACGATCCGGCACCCGACCGAACATGTGGTGCACGTGCTCTCGCGCTGCTCGAGGTCCCACGGCCTTGCCTTGAAGCGGTAGGGCTGCGCGGTGAGCGCCCCGACCGGACATATCTGCACGGTGTTCCCTGAGAAGTACGACGAGAAGGGCTCGTCGGGGAACGTCATGACCTGTGTGTTGTTCCCGCGCTGGGTGAACGAGATCAACGGGTCGCCGGCGACCTCCCGGGCGAACCGCGTGCACCGGTCGCAGAGGATGCACCGCTCTCGGTCGAGGAAGACGAGGTCGCTGATCGGGATGGGCTTCTCGTAGTGGCGCTTCTCCTCCACGAACCTGCTCTCGCCGGGTCCGTGGCTGAACGCCTGGTCCTGCAGCGGGCACTCACCGCCCTTGTCGCACACCGGGCAGTCGAGCGGATGATTCGCGAGCAGCAGCTCGATCATGCCCTCCTGCGCGCGCTTCACCTGTTCGGTGTCGGTGCGCACGACCTGACCCTCCGCCACCGGCGTCATGCACGACACGACCATCATCGGCCCGCGCGGCCCCTCGACCTCCACCATGCACTGGCGGCACATGCCCACCGGGCTCATGCGCGGGTGGTAGCAGAAGCGCGGCACGTACTCGCCCTCGCGGTCGGTCGCCGCGATGATCATCTCGCCCTTGCGCGCGGTGACATGACGACCGTTCACCGTGATCGACACGGCGTTCGGATCGACCGGCGTCTCCGGTGCCTCCGCGTGGTCCGCGCCCGTGTTCTCCGATGTGGTGCTCATTCGCCCACCCCTGCGACGGTGACGGGAATGCGCACGCGCTTGGTGACTCTGGACTCGAACTCACTGCGGAAGAGGGTGAGTGCCGAGTGCACCGGCACGTACGCCGACGGGCCGACGAAGCAGATCGTGTTCATGCGGTACGGGAACGGCACTGCGGCGAGACCGAGACTCTCGCTCGAGGCGTGCGGGAACGAACCCGGGCATATGGACTCTCCCACCTCGAGCAACTGCTCGAGATCGGCATCGGTTCCCTTGCCGTCGACGATGCGGCTCAGGATCCGCTCGAGCCACGTGCCGCCCTCGCGGCACGGTGTGCACTTCCCGCACGACTCGTGGGCATAGAAGCGGGTGAGTGTGAGTGCCGCGCGCGGGATGTCGGTGGTGTCGTCCATCACCATCACCGCACCGGAGCCGAGCATCGAGCCCGCAGGGCCGACCTGGCTCGCCTCGAACGGAAGGTCGAGCTGGTCGGGCAGGAACCACGGTGCCGACCCGCCACCCGGGACGAAAGCCTTCAGTGAGCGGCCGTCACGCATGCCGCCGCAGAACTCCTCGCCGAAGATGATGTCGCGGAAGGTGGTGGATCCGTTCACTATCTCGTACACGCCCGGCCGCTTCACGTGCCCCGACACCGCGACCATGCGGGTGCCGGGCGATGTCGCCGTGCCGACCGCGGTGTACGCGTCGGCGCCGTTCACCATCAACCACGGGAGGTTGGAGAGCGTCTCCACGTTGTTCACGATGGTGGGCTTGCCGTAGAGACCGTTCGCGGCCGGGAAGTACGGCGGCTTCAGTCTCGGCATCCCGCGGTTGCCCTCGAGCGACTCGATCAACGCGGTCTCCTCACCCACCACGTATGCGCCCGCGCCCCAGTGCAGCACCACGTCCACCGAGAACCGGGAACCGAGGATGTTGCGGCCCACGTACCCGGCCGCGTACGCGTCATTCAGTGCCTTCGCCACCCTCTCCTGTGCGAGTGCCATCTCGCCGCGGATGTAGAGGAAGCACTGCGACAGACCCGCCGCGTAGCACGCGATCAGGCAGCCCTCGATCAGCTGGTGCGGGTCGCGCTCCATGAGCAGGCGGTCCTTGTAGGTGCCGGGCTCGGACTCATCGCCGTTCACCACGAGGTAGCGCGGCCACACACCCGCGGGGGTGAGACCCCACTTGTTGCCGGCGGGGAAACCCGCACCGCCGCGGCCGAGGATCGTGGCGGACCTCACCTCGTCGTGCACCTCGGTGGAGGGACGCGAGAGCGCGCGGCGCAGACCCTCGTACCCGCCGGTGGCGAGGTACCGCTCGAGCGTGTGGCTGTCCTCGTGACCGAAACGCGAGGTGACGATGCGCGGACGGTTGCCCTCGTAGAAGCCCGGCGCGAACGCGTTGGTGCCGCCGGCGCTCACAGTGCCGCCTTCCCGTCGAACCAATCGGGTGCCTCGCCGACCTCGTCGGGCGGACGCACCCCGGCGAGCCGCTCGGCCGGGATGTGCTGGCGCACCCGCGCCACGGTTCCGTGTGCGGGGACCTCGTCGGCGAGCCGCCCGGCGCGGAGGTCATCGACGAGTCGGTCGAACGACTCCGGCGTGACCCGGAAGCTGTAGCGGTAGTTCGTCTGGAGGCAGGGCGCCTCGGTGCAGGCCGCCTGGCACTCGGCACGCTCGAGAGTGAACATGCCGTCGTCGGTGGTGCCGCCGGTGCGGACACCGAGTGTGCGCTCTGCATGGTGCAGGAGCTCGTCCGCACCCATCAGTGCGCACGACATCGTCCCGCAGATGTTGATCACGTACTTCCCGACGGGATGGAACTTGAACATCTCGTAGAACGACGCGGTGCCGTAGACCTCCGCCGGCGTTGCACCCACGAGCTCGCCGATGTGGGCCATCGCATCCTCGGTGACCCAGCCGTCCTGCTCCTGGGCGAGGTGGAGCAGCGGGATCATGGCCGAGCGCGGCTTCGGGTACCGGGCGATGATCTCGCGGGCCAGCCGTACGTTCTCATCCGACAGACGTGCCATCAGCGGTCCACCTCCCCGAGAACGGGATCCACCGAGGAAATCACCGCGACGGCATCGGCCACGAGTCCGCCGCGCATCATGTGGGGCATTGCCTGGATGTTGACGAAGGAGGGTGCGCGCATGTGGATGCGGTACGGGTTTGCCGAACCGTCGCTCACGATGTAGCAGCCGATCTCGCCGCGCGGGCTCTCGATGGCCACGTACACCTCGCCCTCGGGGACCTTGAAGCCCTCGGTGAAGATCTTGAAGTGGTGGATGAGGGCTTCCATCGACTCGTCGATGCGGGCGCGCGGCGGCGGCGTGACCTTCTTGTTCTGCACGCGGTAGTCACCGGACGGCATCCGATCCAGGATCTGGCGCACGATGTGCATCGACTCACGGATCTCGTTGAGGCGGATGGCGTACCGGTCGTAGGCGTCGCCGTGCTCCCCCACCACAACGTCGAACTCGACGTGGTCGTACCGCAGGTACGGCATGTGGCGACGGAGGTCCCAGGCAACGCCGGTGGAACGCAGGATGGGGCCGGTCGCGCCGAGGGCCACGGCCTCGCGCGCGGTGATCGTGCCGACGCCCTGCAGACGCTCGCGCCAGATCGGCTGGCCGTTCATCAGGATCTCGTACTCCTCGAGCCGCGACGGGAGCATCTCGAGGATGTCGAGCACGTCATCACGCCACCCTGCGGGGAGGTCGGCGGCGAGCCCACCGGGGCGGATGAAGTTGTGGTTCATCCTCAGTCCGGTGACCTTCTGGAAGAAGCGCAGCACCTCCTCGCGCTCGCGCCAGCCGTACAGCATCATCGACACCGCACCGATGTCCATGCCGTTCGTGGCGAGGAACAGGAGATGGCTGCTCATGCGGTTCATCTCGCTGAGCAGCATCCGCATCCACACGGCGCGCTCCGGGATGTCGCCGTCGATGCCGAGCAGTTTCTCGACTGCCATCGAGAACACGAGCTCGTTGTTCAGGGGCGAGAGGTAGTCCATGCGGGTGACGTTGGTGCCCCCCTGCATGTAGGTGAGCTGCTCACCGGTCTTCTCCATGCCGGTGTGCAGGTACCCGATCACGGGCTTGCAGCGCAGGACCGTCTCGCCCTGCAGCTCCAGCATGAGCCGAAGGACGCCGTGGGTCGACGGGTGCTGCGGACCCATGTTGATGATCATGGTCTGGTCCTCGTCGGGGTCGGCCTCGACGTCCGCCAGCGCCGCCGCCTCGGCCTCGCTCATGCGCAGCACTGCGCCCACCTCGCGCAGCAGTTCCTTCGCGCCCATGCCCGCACGCGGGGCGAGCTCCTGGCCGCCCTCCCCGGTGGCGGCGGACACGGTGCGTTCGCGCGGGCCCGGCTCCGGTGTCGAACCGCTCTCCTCGGACAGGTCGGTGGCGTCGTGCTCGGCAATCGTCATGCGTTCGCCCCCTTGAACTGCACCGGGATGCGGCCCGGGTCGTAGTCCTTGCGCAACGGATGGCCGTGCCAGTCCTCGGGCATCAGGATGCGGGTGAGATCGGGGTGGCCGTCGAACGCGATGCCGAACATGTCGAACGTCTCGCGCTCGTGCGCCTCGGCGCCGGGGTGCACGTCGAAGAGGCTCGCGAGTGTGGGGTCCGACTCCGGCACCTGCGTGCGCAGGCGCAGCCTCTCCCGACGCGAGATCGACAGCAGGTTCACCACGACCTCGAACCGCTCGGGGGTGACACCCGCACCCACGGTGCGGCCGGGAACGAGCAGGTAGTCGACGCCCGTGAGATCGACCAGCATGTCGAAACCATCAGCAACCAGCGCACGGGTCACCTCGAACCAGCGCTCGCGCGGCACGAGCACCACGCGCTGTCCGCAGGAGGTGACCACGGGGCACCCGTGCACCGCGGGCTCGTTCGCCCCTTCCGTGGCCGTGTCGGTCATGGTCACTTCGTCCCGATCGTGACCGATGTGGTCGAACCCACGGGTATCTCGAGGATCTCCACGTTGGCGCCACCGGAGTTCTCGCGGCGGCGGCGCATGATCTCGCCGTCCTCGATCAACTGGTGGAGCGTCTCGATGGCATGGATGAGTGTCTCCGGCGTCGGCGGGCAGCCGGGCGCGTAGACGTCGACGGGCACGATCTGGTCGACGCCCTGCACGATCGCGTAGTTGTTGAACATGCCGCCGCTCGATGCGCACACACCCATGCTGATGACCCACTTGGGCTCCATCATCTGGTCGTACACCTGGCGCAGCACGGGGGCCATCTTCTGGCTCACGCGACCGGCAACGATCATGATGTCGGCCTGGCGGGGGGACGCGCGGAACACCTCCATGCCGAAACGGGCGAGGTCGTAGTGCGCGGCACCCGTGCCCATCATCTCGATGGCACAGCAGGCGAGACCGAACGAGGCGCCCCAGCTGCTGCGCGACCGCGCCCACTTGATGAGGTCCTCGAGCTTGCCGGTGACGAAGTTGTGGTCGAGCCCGGCGAGACCCTCGTCGAGCACGTTCTGCACCGTGCCCATCAGGCGGCCTCCCCGCGTCCCTCGAGGCCGACAACCTTCACGCCACCCGCCGTTCGCGTGGCACGCACGAGATCGTCGTCGGCGACGGGGCGGTCGTCCTGCAGACCGCGGCGCAGCGGGCCCCACTCGAGAGCCCCGCGCGCAACGACGTACACGAACGCCACGAAGAACACCGCGCTGAATGCGGCCATCTCGAGCAACCCGAACGTGCCGAGGTCCCCGCTTGCGACTGCATACGGGTAGATGAAGATGATCTCGATGTCGAACATGATGAACAGCATCGCGATCACGTAGAAGCTCACCGGGAAGCGCTCGGGATTGTCACGGCTCGGCACGATCCCGCACTCGTACGGTGCCTCCTTCGCACTGTTCGGCCTGTAAGGAGCGAGCAGCCCGGATGCCAGGAAACTGAGTGCCCCGAAGAGCACCGCCAGTACGGCCAGGGCGACGATGGGGAGGTACTGGCCCACGTACCGACTACGCCTTCAGCGCGAGGTTCTGGCGCACGTATGCCTCGCGGCGGTGGAGCATCCACGCCAGGAGGAAGAAGATGATGCCCGAACCGAGTCCGATGAGGAACGCGGGGCGACGGCGTGCGCCGAGGTCACGGATCATCACCACGTACCGGTGCGGCTGCGACTCGTCGATCTCGGCCCGCGCGGGTGCACGACCCGGCTCGGAACGCTGCGGCTTGAGTGCGGCCACCTCCACGATCGCGTAACGCGGATCGTGCTTGAACGCGATGAAGTCGAGGGAGTCGTTGAACTTCGGCCACCTGTGGCCGCCACGGTCGTACACCGCAACCGGCGTGTACTCGCCGACCTTGAACTCCTCGGCTTCCACCGTGATGATCGCGTCAGCCGACGCGACGGCCTGGCCGCGGCTGGGGTCGGAGTCGGACAGTCTCGTCCACCCCTCCGCGACCAGCTGCTCACTCACGATGCTCGCCGTCTCGGGTGCGGACTTGCCCTCCACCGCAGGTGCTGACTCCAGCACCTCGGCGATGTGGAGGTTGGCGCCGTCACGGACGATGGCCACGGGCTCAGCGGGTTTCCACGAGGGGAACGGGCCCTGGAGGCCGATTCCGTAGATGGCCCAGATGATTGCCATCGAGAGCATCCAGCCCGAGAGCGCACACATCGCCACGAGGAAGCCGAGACGCGCACCGAGGTTCGTGCCGAGGATGAGGTAGGTGCCGCCGATCAGCGTCACCACCATGATGAGGACGACCAGGTAGCCGCGGATCTCCGGCTGCCAGCCGACGGACAGGAGTGCCGACAGCATCAGAGGCTCCTCACGTAGTTGACGATCTCTCTGATCTGCTCATCGGTGTACACCTGGCCGAAGCCGGGCATGCGGCCGCTTCCCTGGCCCTGCTCGCCGTAGCGCTTGCCGAGTTCGGAGCCGGCCTTCAGGAAGACCACCATGTCCTCGGCGCTCGGGAACTGACGCACCGACGAACCGCCGGTGAGGTTCGGTCCGAGTGCTCCACCGCCGGTGACCTGCGGATCGCCGTACGACCAGCCCTTGGTGTGGCAACGAGCGCACCCGTAGGCACCGCCACCGATGTCGAGGTTGAAGTACGCCTCACCCATGGTGGAGTACGTGCCGTTGTCGACGAGTCGCTTTGCCTCTGCCTCCAGCTCCTTGTTCTTCTCCGCGGGCAGGGACCCACCCGTGCAGGTGGGGTTGAAGGACCCGCGGGTCTCGGTGCAGTTGTCCTGGGGCACCTGGATGGACTCGAGGTAGTTCACGAGGGTGTCGATGGCCTGGGAGGTGAGCGGACCGCCGCCGATCGTGCCCCATGCCGACATCGGGGAGAACGGACGGCCGTAGTTCAGGATGAACCTGACCTCATCGGCGCTGTAGCGGTACATGACCGTGTTCAGTGACGGCGCCTTCCAGGACACCGCCTGAACCTCGCCGGTCTTCGGGTCGGTGACCGCATACGGCGCGACACCGCCCGTTGCCTTCATGCCACCGTGGCAACCAGCGCAGTTGAAACCGCCCTCGGCCGTCGGTGCGAACAGACGCGAGCCCCACGAGACAAAGCGCTTCTCGAAGCCGAACGAGGCCTCCTCCTGGCGGCTCGGCTCCATGATCCAGTAGAGAGGAAGAGCAACAGTGAGCACCGCGAGGAACGCGAGGCCGAGCAGCTGCACGCGCTCGAGCCTGCGACCCTCGAGCACCTCGTCGTCGTAGTACGGCTTGCGGTTGGCGGCAAGGAACTGCTCGGAGCCGGCATCCTTGCGGCCGTTGCGCACGTTCGAGATGCCGTACACCGCCCATCCCGCGACGGACGTGAGCAGGACGATCCAGGCGATGGATTCACTCGTGGAGGCAACCATGGGTCAGTGACCTCCCCCGGTGGCACCGATGCAGTGCGGGCCCTCGGCCTCCTGGCCGGTGGTGTTCACACCGACGGGCGGCCCCGCGAACACCGAGCCGGTGTCGATCGTGAGCACACCGTTGTTCACCGACACGCCGAAACGGTCCATGCCGCGCGGCGCCGGTCCGGCCTTCTTCTCGCCCACCCGGTTGTACTGGGAGCCATGGCACTGGCACTCGAACCACTGCGAGCTCTTGCACTCGGGAACGCGGCAACCGAGGTGCGGGCACTTCTGGTACAGCGCGATGACACCGGCCTCCATGCCGGCGATGACCGGGGCCTGGCTCCCGTACACGGCCTTCGCCTTGGCCATCGCGCTCTCCGGGTACTCGGTGACCCACGCACGCGCCTCGGCGAGATACAGGAACCCACCGTTGGAGCGGATGTTCGAGATCACGTCGCTGACGCGGCCGGCGTTGATCTTCGATCCGAAACCACCCTCGGCACCCTTCCAGAGGAACGCAATGACCGACGCACCGAATGCACCGAGGCTCGCGCTCATCATCGCGACTGCGGTGCGGTTGAAGAACATGCGGCGCGAGACGCCGACTGCCTCGGGATCCGGGGCGACGAACGGGGCCACCTCAGCGGGCGGCGCAACGGCGACGGCCGTGGACCTCACCGCTGCCTCGACCTCGCGGCCGGTTGCGGCGGGCGCCGGGATGTCGGCCTTTCGGTCGCGCTTGCGCGTCTCGCGCGACAGTGCGCCGGCGCCGCGGACGTCGGTCTGCCTGGCGGTGGTCACCACAACCACGGCGCCGAGCACGACCGCCAGAACGGCAACTATCGCGATGATTGCTCCGGTACTCATGTTCGTGTCGTTTCCTTGATTGTTCCTGTCCTGGGGTTTCCTAGAGCTCGAAGAAGATTCCGTCGCGCCACGGGAAGATGAAGTTGAATCCCGGGCCGCGGAAGAACGAGCCGATGATGGTGAGCACCGCCCAGAACATGAGGAACATCGTCATCATCGATGTCATGAACTTGCGGTCCTCGGGCTTGTTCGAGGCGTTGCGGTCGAGGTACGGCGCGAGCATCAGACCGAGCAGCCCGACACCGGGCAGTGTCACGCCCGCGATCATCGGGTGGAACATGGTGAGGAGCTCCTGGAGACCGAGGAAGTACCAGGGGGCCTTCGACGGGTTCGGCGTCTTGTTGAAGTCCGCGGCCTGCAGCAGCGGTGCGTTCACGACCCACGAGAACACGAAGAGGAAGGCCAGGCACGCGAGCGATGCGACGAACTCGACCGCGAGGAGGTGCGGCCAGGTGTGAACCTTGTCGACGGGTGCAGCCTTTGCCTCCTGGATGGAGCCCGACTTCACGACAGTGAGGAGTCGCTGCGTGTGGCCACCGGGGCCCGCGCCAACGGGCACGCCACCGGCCGGGGCTGCAGCCACGACCGCCGCGGCACCGGCCTCGGCCGACTTCGTACGGTCGAGGAGCTGGTCGGGGATGCGGTCGCCGCCGTCGGAGCCCGACGAGGCGGAACCTGCCGACTTCTCGCGGGCGGCCTGCGCCCGCTTGAGGAGGTGTTCGGGTATCTCGGTCATTTCGTCTCCTCCCCCGTCACAGTGGCCCGGAGATCCCGCCGTCCTTGCGGACGCGCCAGAAGTGGATGGCCATGAAGATGATGATGATGAACGGGAACATGATCACGTGCAGCACGTACCAGCGCAGCAACGTCTCGTTGCCGATCTCGACGCCTCCGAGCAGGACGAACCGCACCTGGTTGCCCACCAACGGTGAGTAACCCATCATGTTCGTTCCCACCGTGACCGCCCACAGCGCCAACTGGTCCCACGGCAGCAGGTAACCCGTGAACGAGAGCAAGAGCGTGAGTGTCAGGAGGATCACGCCGATCACCCAGTTGAACTCACGCGGCGGCTTGTACGCGCCGTGGTAGAAGACGCGCGCCATGTGCAGGAACACCGACAGCACCATGAGGTGTGCACCCCATCTGTGCATGTTCCTCACCAGGAGACCGAATGTCACGGAGGTCTGCAGCGTCTGGATGTCCTGCCACGCATTCGCACCGGTCGGCCTGTAGAAGAACATCAGGAAGATGCCGGTGACGGTGAGAAGAATGAACAGGAAGAACGAGAGTCCGCCGAGGCAGAGGGTGTAGGACACCTTCACCGCGTGGCGCTTCACCTTCACCGGGTGCAGGTGGTACAGCACCGAGTTCATGATCACGTACGAGCGGTTGCGCGGGCTGTCGGTGTATCCCTTGCGGAAGATGGAGCCGGGACGGAAGATCGAGTTCCACGCCTGGCTGCCCTGCATCTGCTCGCCGATTTTTGCGAGCCGCTCCTTCGCGGTGGGCTTTGGGTTGTCGAGCACTTTTGCCATGGTTCGTTCCCTCAGAGGCGCATGCCGTAGGCATATCCGTGGTTGTTGGTGCGGGTGTGCGAGTCACCCGCGGGGTCAGGGGCGCCGGCCTTGCCGAGGATGATGACCCCGGTCGGACAGCGGTCGACGCACAGTGCGCAGCGCGTGCACACGTCGTCGTCGATGATGAAGATCACCTTGTCGGAGGGGTCGGCCCCGGGCTGCTCCGTGTTGTCGGCCTCGGCGATCGCCTCGGGCGTGACCATGTGGATGCACTTCCACGGGCAGATGTCGACGCAGCCCTCGCACATGATGCATTCGCTCTGGTCGATGTGGATGAACTGCTTCGGCTTCACGGCCTTCGCGAGGTAATCGTGGTCGACCTCCACCAGGCGGTACTCGGTGGACCACTCCGGCATGGGGGGGTTGGCGTCGGTGCGTGCCATCGCGGTCAGGCCTTCCTTGCCAACGGTCGGCCGTACGTGGACGTCTCGATTGCCTTTGCACCGGTGGTTGCACCGCGCTTCTGCCACCATGCGCCGATCCACACCAGCAGCACCATGTAGAAGCCGTGGATGCCGAGGACGACCAGGTCGCGGACGGCCTCGTACGACAGGGTGAAGGGGAAGTTCCCGCCGAGTGCCTTGGGCTTCAGGACATCGAACGGGCCGTAGACGATGGAGTCCTTGCGCCAGCCGAGCTCCTTGTCCGCGTGGTCGATGAACTGGTGGGGCACCACGCCGAACGCGAGGAACAGCACGAAGTACACGTAAGTGGCACCGAGGATGGCCTCTCCCCACGTGGTGGGTCGTCCGACCGGCCTCCGCTTGCCGTACTCACGGATGGCGAGGCACATGGCCGTGGTGACGACAAAGGACACGATGAACGCCTGGTTCATGCCCGGCCACCTGAGGATGTCGATCGCGGTCATTGAGTTCGTTCTTCTCCGGCCACTGATAGAGGGGTCACTGGGGCGTCCCAGTCACCTCAGAACACTAGCCACGGTCCCCCCACAGGAGGCCATTCCCCGCTGCGTGACCTCAGTCCCTCCTGCGCATGTTCACAAGGCCGACGTGTCATCCGTCCGGGACTGCTCATTGATTGTCTCGGCTCCCGCTCGGTTGTCTATCGTGGAAGACAAGTGCCTCCCGGGTCCGGTTCGTCGCGCGAAGCGCAGACGCACGGGGCCAGGGTTCCACCCACCACACAGCCGAGTCCCGAGGTGGCCGAGTGACCGAGATTCCCGAGCATCTGCTGAACCGCTCCAAGGCGCGCCGTGCCGAGAGCTCGGGCGAGGCATCTTCGGGCACGCCTGCTGCCGCCGGGTCCACCCCCGCCAAGGCAGAATCCGCACCCGCCGCCCGCGCGGCCGCCGCACCTGCACCCAAGGCGGAGGCACCCGTGCCTCCGGTCGTGAGAATCGCGGAGTCGCGCAAGAAGATCCCGTTCTGGGCCATGTCGGCCCTGGCCATGCTCCCTGTGTGGGCGTTCATCTACTTGGTGGCGATGAGGCCGGCAGAGAAGGTCGAGGCAGGCCCGATCTCGGTCGGAACCGAGGTCTACGCCGGGTGTGCCGGTTGTCACGGCGCCGACGGGGCCGGCGGTGCCGGCCGGGTGCTCTGGCAGGGCGAGTCAATGAAGACGTTCCCCCGCATCGAGGACATGCTGAACTTCGTCTACAACGGCAGCCAGAGGTTCGTCGCCGCCGGCCTGAAGGTGTACGGCGACCCCGACCGTGAGGGCGGCGCGCATGCCCCCCTGTCGTACAACGGCAACCCCATGCCGATGCAGGGTGAGACCGCCGGTGGTGCACTGACCGAGGCCGAGATCCTCGGCGTGGTCTGCCACATCCGCTACGACCTCTCCGGTGCCGACCCGGCAAGCGAGATGTGGGCGGCAGAGTACGAGACCTGGTGCTCCCCGGAGTCCGAAGTCTTCAAGGCGCTGGAGTCGGGTTCGACATCCTTCAACACGGTTGACAAGGACTTCTCGGCTCTCGAGAACAAGCCGGGCGCCGTCGGCACCGAGCCGCGCGCGTCCATCGGCAAGTAACACCGGTCACCCCGGACAACGCCCGTTTTCTCCCCGTTCTGCGGGGCCCGTGCGTATCGTGACGTCACCCGGGAGGGACCCCCATGGACGACACAGCCACCACCGCCACCCCCGACTCACCGCCGCGTGAGACCGATGTTCTCGTGATCGGTGGCGGCCCCGCTGGTGCCGCTGCTGCGTACTGGCTCGCGACCGCGGGACACCGGGTGACCGTGGTGGAGAAGAAGACGTTCCCGCGCGAGAAGACCTGCGGTGACGGGCTCACACCGCGTGCGGTGAAGCAGATCAACGACATGGGACTCGCATCGACTCTCGAGAAGTGGCACCGTTACGAGGGACTCCGTGCCACGGCGCACGGCAAGGCCCTCGAGCTGCAGTGGCCGTCGCACTCCGTCTATCCCCAGCACGGTTACGTGGTGCGCCGGCGCGAGCTCGACATGTCGGTGGCGCTCAACGCGCAGACCGCGGGTGCGGAGCTTCTCCAGGGCCACGAGGCGCACCAGCCCGTTCTCGAGCGCGGTCTGCTGCGCGGAGCGGTCGTCACCGACAAGGCATTGCACCGCACGTTCGAACTGCGCGCGAAGTACGTCGTGATCGCCGACGGCGCGAACTCCCGCTTCGGACGCGCACTCGGCACCTCCCGTGCGAAGGAGATGCCGTACGGGACCGCGATCCGCACCTACTGGGAGAGCCCGCGCCATGCCGAGCCGTGGATCGAGTCCGCGCTCGACGTGAAGGACCGCAACGGCAACGCGATGCCCGGTTACGGCTGGATCTTCCCGGTCGGCGACGGGACCATCAACATCGGTGTCGGGTTGCTCTCGACGTTCCGCGACTTCAAGAGCGTGAACACCACCCACCTTCTCGATGCGTACGCGCACATGGTCGCCGACGACTGGGGAATCGACCCCGACCAACCAACACAGCGCGCCACGAGCGGGCGCATCCCGATGGGCGGCTCCGTCGGCCCGAAGGTCGGGCCCTCCTACATCGTCGTGGGCGATGCGGCCGGGTCGGTGAACCCCTTCAACGGTGAGGGAATCGACTACGCGTACGAGACCGCGCGCATGGCCGCAGAAGTCATCGGGGATGCGCTCACGAGCGGTGATGCCGCCGCACTGCAGAGGTACCAGCAAATGGTCGACGTCGAGTACGGCCAGTACTTCAAGGTCGCGAGGCTGTTCGCCCGCGTCATCGGCCGGCCGGCTCTGATGCGTGAACTGTCGCGGGTCGGGATGCAGAGCCGCACCCTCATGGAGTGGGTGCTGCGCATCATGGCGAATCTCCTGCGCGAGGACGAGAAGGGCCCTGCCGAGGTCGCCTACCTCGCCGCCGCACGGATCGCGCGCGCGTTCCCGAACGCCTAGTCAGCCGCCGGCACCGCCTCGATCACCGCGAAACTCCCGGTCCCGGTCGCGACGATCCTGCCGTCACCCGTTGTCACACGCGACTCGAGGTGGAACACACGGCGACCTGGCTTCACCACGGTGGTCTCGCACACGAGGTCCTCACCGACCACCGGGCGCAGGAAGCGCACCTGGCACTCGATGGTGGAGCAACGCTGACCGTCCGGCAACATCGACATCACTGCCGCACCCATCGATGTGTCGACGAGCGTGAACACCACGCTGCCGTGCACGAAGCCGTGTGGGTTGTGATGAGTCTCGTTCGCCGTCACCCGTGCCACGGCCCGTCCGGGGCCCGGACGCTCGATTTTCATGCCGATGAACGCCCCGATCGGGAAGTCACCCGCATTCGGTCCGGTGCCGGGCGGATCGGCCACGTTCCCCTCGCTCATGACCGAACCGTACCCCGTGTCAACGGGCGCACTCCACGCGCACGATGCGGTCGGTGCGGAGGTCGACGATGCTGCGCGCACTGTCGCCGGGGAAGCGTGTGATGAAGTCGCGCAGGTGCGCGGTGTCGGTTCCGTCGCACACGCGCCTCGTGGGCGACGACAGCGCCATCACCCATCCGTTCCCGAACACTCCCTCTTCACCGTTCTCTCGCATGTCCACGATGCCGGGCAGCTGCAGCTCGGTGTCAGGGTTGGTGCCGCCGGCGGGCACGAGAGCGAACCACACCACGGCCTCACCGAGCATGTCGGCGAGGAGCACGCAGGCCCTGCGCGTGACGAGGTCGCTGCAGCGCGGGGCGATGTCGTGGTCGGCAACGTTCGTTCCCTCCGCGATGGTGAGCGTCCGCAGGTCATCGAGCGTGAGACGCGCGGCCCCCACGGTGACGGGGCCGTCGAATGACCAGCCGACATCCGTCGTCACGTAGTCAACGGCTGCCACGAGATCGATCCGGTGCAGCACCGGCCCGGACGGCTCCGACGTGCCCAGCGAAGACGCAACGAAGAACACCGATGCCGCCGCCATGGCGACCGCGGCAATGACGGCGGGGAGACGACGGGTCACGCAGCGAGGCTACGCAACGCGGCATCGACGCGGGTGGCGAGCTCGTCGAGCACTGCGTCATCGTGGGCAAGCCCGGGGAAGAGCGCCTCATAGGCACCGGGTGCGAGGGCAACCCCGTTGTCGAGCAGCGCGTGGAAGACCCTTGCGTACAGGGCCTCGTCGGTCGTCTTCGCCTCGGCGAAGTTCGCAGGCGGTGCGGCGAGCGCATCACCGAAGTGCATGCCGACGAGCGTGCCGACCACAGGGAACTGCGCGGCCACCCCGTTAGCGGCGAACACATCGCGCATCAGGGCGGACAGACGGCGGGCCCGTGCCAGCAGTTCGATGTACACGTCGTCGGTGAGTTCGTCGAGCGTCGCGAGACCGGCGGCAGTGGCGAGCGGGTTGCCCGCGAGCGTGCCGGCATGGAACACCGGCCCCCGGGGCGACATGTGCTCCATGATGTCGCGGCGGCCGCCCACCGCGCCGATCGGCAGGCCACCGCCGATCACCTTGCCGAAACAGGTGAGGTCCGCACGCACGTCGTACTTTGCCTGTGCGCCGCCGCGCGCGAGACGGAACCCGGTGATGACCTCGTCGAGAACGAGCAGGGCACCCGCGCGGTCGCACTCCGCCCGCAGCCCCTCGAGGAACCCGGCGGCAGGAGCGACCACTCCCATGTTCGCGGCCACCGGTTCCACGAAGACAGCTGCCACGTCGTCATCGAGGCGCGGCACCTCGTTGTACGGGAGGACCCACGTGTTCGCAACGGCCTCCTCCGGCACACCGGCCGTTCCGGGCAGCCCGAGCGTTGCGAGCCCGCTGCCCCCCGCGGCAAGGAGTGCATCGGTCGCGCCGTGGAAGTTGCCGTGGAACGTGACGATGCGCTTGCGACCGGTGGCACCGCGGGCGAGCCGGACGGCGGTGCTGGTGGCCTCGGTGCCGCTGTTCATGAACCGCACGCGCTCGCACGACGGGACACGCTCCGAGATCGCCTCGGCGAGCTTCATCTCGCGGGGGG
>JBMUAQ010000010.1:0-29699 GCA_049454855.1 Ilumatobacteraceae bacterium | reverse complement strand
CGGTGCGACGGTGCTTGCCAACGCGTGCGGCCCGTGCATCGGCCAGTGGGAGCGCGCGGCCGACAGGACCGCCAAGCCCAACAGCATCGTGAACTCCTTCAACCGCAACTTCCCGAAACGGGCCGACGGCTCGGCGAACACTCTCTCGTTCGTCACGAGCCCCGACACGGTGATGGCCATCGCGCTGTCGGGACGCCTCGACTTCGATCCTGCGGTGGACACCATCACCGCACCCGACGGCACGCAGGTTCGCCTCGACCCGCCCGTCGGTGAGATCGTTCCTGCGCGCGGCTACGACCCGGGCGTCGACACGTTCACCGCTCCCCCCGCCGAAGGCAGCTCCGTCACCGTGGAGGTCAGCCCCACGAGTGACCGTCTGCAGCTCCTCGAGCCGTTCCCGGCATGGGACGGACAGGACTACGTGGAGCTGCCCGTGCTGATGAAGGCGAAGGGCAAGTGCACCACCGACCACATCTCGGCCGCCGGCAAGTGGCTCACGTACCGAGGTCATCTCGAGAACATCTCGGGGAACCTGTTCATCGGCGCGGTGAACGCCTACACCGATGCCGTGGGCGAGGGCCTCGACATCACCGACGGCGGGCGCCGCTCGTACCCCGACATCGCGAGGCGCTACAGCGAGGCCGGCATCCGCTGGTGCGCAATCGGCGACCAGAACTACGGCGAGGGTTCGTCCCGCGAGCACGCGGCGATGGAGCCGAGGTTCCGGGGCGGAGTGGTGATCTTCGCACGTTCGTTCGCACGCATTCACGAGACCAACCTGAAGAAGCAGGGTCTCGTGCCGCTCACGTTCGCCGACCCCTCCACATACGACCTCATCGAGGAGACCGACCGCATCAGCGTGCTGAACCTGCCGCCGGTGCCCGACCGTCCGGTGCAGTGCCGCATCACGAAGGCTGACGGGCGCACCGTGGACTTCGAGGCGAAGCACACCTTCAGCGATGAGCAGGTGGAGTGGTTCAGGGCCGGCTCCGCGCTGAACATCGTGCGCGCGAAGGTTGCTGCCGGGAAGTAGCCCCGCTCAGGTGTCGAAGCCGGGACGACGGTCGTCCTCGGCATCGATGTCCCCCCTGTAGTTCGACGGCAGGGCGCGGCGCAGTTCGTCCTCGGTGGGCTCGCGCCTGATGCGTGCCTCGTCGGGCAGCAGGGCCGTGATTGCCGCCATGATGGCAGCGGTGTCGGCGTCGAGGTCGGTGCGACCGAGTGTCACCGCAGCGCCGACAGTCACCGACACGTCGGGCGGGGACGTCACGTTCGTGATGTTGGGCAGTTTCGCGTTGCGCGGCCACACCTTCTCGGTGCCCCAGATGCCGACGGGTATCACCGGCGCGCCCGACACCTGGGCGAGACGCGCGGCGCCCCACCGGCCCTTCAGCACAGGGTCGAAAAATGCGCGTCCGCGCGGGATGGTTCCCTGGGGCATCAACGCCACCATGTCACCGGCGGCCAGTGCCTCCTCCGCCGCGCGCAACGGCTCGCCGCTGCCCGTGCCGCGGTCCACCCGGATGCCGCCGAGAGCGGCGGCAAGCGGGCCGATCACCGGGGCATCGAACACTTCCTTCTTGCCGAGGAACCGCACGGCGCGGCCGGTGCGGGCCACCGCCATCGACACCGCGAACACGTCGAAGTAGCTGCGGTGGTTCCCCACGATGATCGCGGGCCCGCTGGCCGGGATGTTCGCGGTGCCGGTGACCGTCCAGCGTGCGTACGGGAAAGTCTCGGGCCGTGCCAGTTTCAGCAGGAGCTGCTGTGCCTCGAGCCCGATCACCGGCACCTTCGCCACGCCGTCGGGCACGTCGAAGTTCGTCACCGGCCAGCGACGTGCCGCGGCCATGATGCGCAGACGTGCGTCGGGGTTCACGCACACCGGGTTTCCCACCGAGGACAGCAGCGGCTCGTCGTACACGCTGTCGCTGTAGGCCCAGCTGCCTGTGAGATCCACGCCGTTCGCCTGCGCCCACGCGCGCACCGCGTCACGCTTGCCGCGCGACCACACGTACGTGCCGTCGAGTTCTCCCGTGTACGCACCGGCAGCGTCGACCGCGTACGTGGTGGCGATCACTGCATCGAACCCCACTGCGTGCGCGAACGGCTCGATGAGGTCGCGCGGCGTGGTGGTTGCGAGCACCACCAGCCGGCCCTCGTCGGCATGCCGGCGCATCACGTTGCGCGCGTACGGCTGCATCAGCGCAACCAGACCGTCGACCGCCCGCTCTGCCGCGGCACGGACCTCATCGCGGCGGTGGCCCTTCATGGCCAGCACCGCCTGCCGTCCGAGCACCATGGAAGGCAGGTTCTCGCCGAAGACCTCGAACACCTTGTAGAGCAGCGACTCACCGGGGATGTCACGCGTGACCACGCCCGTCTCGCGCAGAACCTTCGTGACCACGTGTGCCGATGCACCGGAGAGCAACGTGCGGTCGAGGTCGAAGAACGCCGCCTCGCGGGCTGTTGAGGTGCTGCTCATGTCGTGAGGCTACGACTGCCGCCCGGCGGCCCTGTCCCGGGAAAGGGAAAGACCCCGCCGGAGCGGGGCCTCTCAACCTGATCCATCGGAAGGGGGGTTCCGTGTGAGGATCGCAGCGCCGGACTATTTGGGGGGTGTCCGGACACCGACTATGTGATTTCAAGTTTCACACGTGAATGCGTGAACACTCAAGTTGAACGGGACGATACTACCCATCGTTTTTTGTGATAGGTTCGGGCCCTGATGGAGTTCAAGCAACTGCAGAGCCTGCTGGCCATCGCGGACCACGGCTCGTTCTCCGCAGCAGCCCGGGCCCTCGGCACGGTCCAGTCGAACGTGTCCGCCCATGTCTCCCGCCTCGAGAAGGAGCTCGGGGTGGTGCTCGTCGACCGGCACACCGGTGGCCTCACTGACGAGGGCGACATCGTGGCCGGCCGGGCCCGGCGCATCGCACACGAACTCGAGGACATCGACACCGACATCCACTCTCTCGGCGAGTCCGCCGTGGGTGAGGCGCGCATCGGCACGATCGGAACCACCGCACGCTGGCTCATGCCGAGGCTCCTCACCGCTCTGTCGCGGCGTCACCCGGGTGTGAAGGCCACGGTGATCGAGGCAACATCGAGTTCGCTCGCATCGCTGCTGGCGAACGGCGAGATCGACGCGGCCGTCATGCATCTTCCCGTGTCCGGCGCTGACGTGGAGGTGCGCGAGCTCTTTGCCGAGAACCTACTGCTGTTGTGCAGCACCTCGCACCCGCTCGCCGGTCGCGGCGAGGTGGGGATCAGGGAACTGTCCGGGCATCCGCTGCTGCTGGCCCCGCGCGGCACCGCCCAGCGCCGCATCCTCGACCGTGCCGCCGCCGGCCACGGTGTGGCCCTCACGTCTCTCGCCGAGATCGACGGCGTGCGTCTCATGGCATCACTCGCGTTCGAGGGTTTCGGCCCCGCGATCGTTCCTGCGTCCGCGGTGCCCGGGTGGTTGCGCGGGGACTTCGTGCGAGTCGCGGTGCCCGAGCTGCCGCGACGGGTGGTGGGGTGGGTCCAGAGAGCCCGTCCGCGGCCGAACAGGGCGACGCTCGCGGTACGCGACACCGCGGTCGGGGTGGTCACGCGTGATGCGGAGAAACAGCCCGGCATCACACTGTCGGTGGCCGCGACGGGCCAGCGCAGCACGCGCGGCTGACCGCCGGTACTGCCCGCGACGTAGTGTGACCATCGTGGAGGGTGTGACCGCCGTGGAGGGCAACGGCGCAGCGGGCAGGACGGTGCTGGAACTGCAGCACAAGGTGCCCGGCGCGGTCGAGGCGAGCGTGCGCGAACTGCCGTCCGGTCGGCGCGTGGTGTGGGTGGAGGTCGACGGCTCCCAACACCGCGGTGCGCTGTCGGCGGATGCATCACAGGTGATAGCGGTCGCCGCGACGACGGCCCGTACGAAGGGGATGCCCCTCGTGGGCAAGTTCGCCTCGTCGGGCGCGGAGATCCGCGAGGGCATCGCCGCACTGCACGGTTGGGGCACGGCCGCCAAGGCACTGGCCGACTGTTCCGGCGTTGTTCCCGTGCTCTGCATCGTCGACGGCCCCGCGGTGTCGGGCCCGGCACTGCTGATCGGGCTCGCCGACCTCGTGGTGATGACCGAGGACTCGTACGCCTTCGTGAGCGGTCCCACCATGGTGGAGGAGTTCACCGGCGTCGCGGTGTCCACCGACGAGCTGGGTGGCGCCCACGCGAATGCACGCCACAGCGGCGCGGCATCGGCAGTGGTGGCCGACCTGGCGGAGGCAGAGGCGTGGGTGGACGAGGTTCTCCGGTTCCTGCCCGACAGCGTGAACGAACTCCCGGCCGTGTCCCCCACCGACGACCCCGATGACCGGCCCACCCCGGAGGCAGGCGACCTGCTGCCCGTCACCGCCACCGGCAGCTACGACGTGCGCCACGTGATCGAGTCACTCGTGGACGACGGCCACCACTTCGAGACCCGCGCACGCTGGGCAACGAACGTGGTCACCACCTTCGCCACCGTCGCGGGTTACCCGGTGGGGATCGTGGCGAACCAGCCGATGTCGCTGGCCGGCACGCTCGACATCCCCGCATCGCAGAAGGCGGCCCGCTTCGTGGCGTTCTGCGACGCCTTCAACATCCCCATCCTCACGCTGGTTGACACGCCGGGCTTCTACCCCGGCAAGGACCTCGAGTGGCGCGGCATGATCCGCCACGGCGCGCAGCTGGTGTTCGCCTACGGGCGCGCCTCCGTGCCGCGGGTGTGCGTGATCCTGCGCAAGTCCTACGGCGGGGCATACATCGTCATGGACTCCAAGCGCATGGGCAACGACCTCTGCCTCGCCTGGCCGGGCGCCGAACTGGCGGTCATGGGCGCCGGACAAGCCTCCGCCATCCTCCAGCGCCGCGCGAGCCCGGAGGAGAAGGCCGAGTTCGAGCGCGACTATGCCGAGCGCCTGTTGAACCCGTACGTGGCGGCCGAGCGGGGCTTCGTGGACGCCGTGGTGGAACCCGCCGACACGCGTCGGGAGATCTGTGCGGCGCTTCACATGCTGAGGGACAAGCGCGAACGACTCGTGTCGCGCAAGCACGACAACACTCCCCTCTGAGGGACCACGGGGACTGTGGGCCGGACGGGCCCATCGCCTAGTCTGAACCGTGGGGATAACGGCCCCACACCCACATAGTCAGTATTCGAAGGGGATCCCACGTGGCTGACACCATCACCATCATCGATGACCGAACCGGAAAGAAGGTCACGGTGCCGATCAACGGGGGGACGTTCTCCTCGGCCGCACTGCGCGAGCTCGACCCGAACCTCTTCATGTACGACCCGGCGTACCTCTCCACCGCGGCGTGTGCGAGCACCATCACCTACCTCGACGGCGACAACGGGGTGCTGCGCTACCGCGGCTACCCGATCGAGCAGCTGGCCGAGAAGTCCACCTTCCTCGAGGTCGCGTACCTGCTGCTGAACGGCGAGCTGCCGACGCCCGCGCAGATGGACGGGTGGGTGCACGATGTCACCCACCACACGCTGATCCACGAGAACATGCGCAAGCGGTTCGTGGACGGCTTCCACTACGACGCCCACCCGATGGGCATGTTCGTGTCGGCCACTGCCGCGCTCGGCACCTTCTACGACGACGCCAAGGACATCTTCGATGCCGCCTCGCTCGAGAAGCAGACCATGCGCCTCATCGCCAAGGTTCCCACCATCGCGGCGATGTGCTACCGGTTCAGCCAGGGTCTCCCCTTCGTTCTCCCGAACAACTCGATGTCGTACGCGCAGAACTTCCTGAACATGATGTTCAAGATCGGTGACAACTACCAGGTCGATCCCGTGCTGGCCCGGGCCATGGACATCCTGTTCATCCTCCACGCAGACCACGAGCAGAACTGCGGCACCACCGCGATGCGCGTGGTGAGTTCGGCCCAGAGCGACCCCTACACCGCCACCGCGGCGGCGGCGGCGGCCCTGTACGGCCCGCTGCACGGCGGCGCCAACGAGGCCGTGGTGCGCATGCTCGCCGACATCGGCAGCGTCGACAACGTGCCCGCGTTCATCGAGGGGGTGAAGGGCGGCTCCGGCCGCCTGATGGGCTTCGGTCACCGCGTGTACAAGAACTTCGACCCGCGCGCCACCATCATCAAGAAGACCGCCTACGAGGTGTTCGAGGTCACCGGGAAGAACCCGCTGCTCGATGTCGCCCTGAAGCTCGAGGAGGTCGCCCTCAGTGACGACTACTTCAAGTCGCGCAAGCTCTACCCGAACGTGGACTTCTACTCGGGGCTGATCTACCAGGCGCTCGGGTTCCCCGTCGACATGTTCACCGTGTTGTTCGCCATCCCCCGCACCGTCGGCTGGCTGGCGCACATGAAGGAGCTGCTCGGCGACAAGGAGCAGAAGATCAGCCGGCCGCGCCAGTGGTACATCGGCCCCGACGCCCGCGACTGGGTGGAGCCGGCCAAGCGCTGACCGGTCGCGACTAGTCGGTCGCGACCACCACGACGATCTTGCCCACGTTGGCGTTCGATGCCATCAACTCGTGCGCGATGGCGATGTCTCCGATCCGGTACTGGCAGTCGATCACCGGCTCGAGCGTGCCGTTGTCGAACAGGGGCAGCATCTCGGCGGCGAACCGGCGGCTGACAGCGATCTTCTCCTCCAGCGGCCTTGCCCGCAGCACCGTGCCGGTGATGGAGGCCCGCTTGGCGAGGAGCGCGCCCACATTGAACGGCACGGGCTTGCCGGCCATCACGCCGACCTGGATGATGCGCCCCTTCACCGCGAGTGACGCCACGTTGCGCTCCACGTAGTCACCCCCGATGACGTCGAGAATCACGTCGACACCTGCCCCGCCGGTGGCGTCGCGCGCGGCCTCGACGAAATCCTGGCTGCCGTAGTCGACCACCACGTCGGCACCGAGCGCACGGCAGGCCTCCACCTTGCCGGCCGAGCAGGTGACGATGACGCGCGCGCCGATGGCACGGCAGATCTGGATGGCGGCCGTGCCCACCCCCGATGCGCCCGCATGCACCATGGCCCAGCGCCCGGCGGTGAGACCGCCCTGCACCACGAGCGCATCCCATGCGGTGATGAACACCTCGGGGATGGCCGCCGCCCGCGACAGGTGCATCCCGACCGGGACGGCAAACGCCTGGCGCTCGTGCACCGTCAGTTTCTCGGCGTACGCACCGCCGGACACGATGCCCATCACCGCGTCACCCGGCTGCCACATGGTGACGCGCGGGCCGCAGGACTCCACCGTGCCCGCGAACTCGAGACCGGGGATCTCAGCCTCCGACGGGAACGGGTTCGGGTACATGCCCATGCGCTGCAGGAGGTCGGCACGGTTCAGCGCGGTGGCGTGAACGCGCACGAGCACCTCCTCGGGTCCCGGCACGGGGTCGGGCACCTCGCGGATGACGAGCACCTCGGGCCCGCCGTGCTCGGTGAGTACCACCGCCTTCACGGTGTCAGGCCATCTTCTGCTGGAGCCGGCGGTCGAGCGCCTCTAGGTAGTCCTCGGTGGTGAGCCACGGCTGGTCGCGCGACACGAGGATGGAGAGGTCCTTGGTCATCTCGCCGGCCTCGACCGACTCCACGCACACGCGCTCCAGCTTCTCCGCGAAGTCGACGAGCTTCGGGTTGTCGTCGAGCTTGCCTCGGTGCTTGAGACCGCCCGTCCATGCGTAGATCGACGCGATGGGGTTGGTGGAGGTCTTGTTGCCCTTCTGGTGCTCGCGGTAGTGGCGCGTGACGGTGCCGTGGGCGGCCTCGGCCTCCACCGTGCGGCCGTCGGGCGTCATGAGCACCGACGTCATGAGGCCGAGCGAGCCGAAGCCCTGGGCCACGGTGTCGGACTGCACGTCGCCGTCGTAGTTCTTGCAGGCCCAGACGTAGCCGCCCTCCCACTTCATGGCGCACGCCACCATGTCGTCGATGAGACGGTGCTCGTACGTGAGACCGGCCTTCTCGAAATCGGCCCTGAACTCGGCCTCGAACACCTCCTCGAAGAGGTCCTTGAACTGGCCGTCGTAGGCCTTGAGGATGGTGTTCTTGGTGCTCATGTACACCGGGTAGTTGCGGGCAAGGCCGTAACGGAACGAGGCACGGGCGAAATCGCGGATGGAGTCGTTGAAGTTGTACATGCCCATTGTGACGCCGCCGTCCTTGCCGAACTTCGCGATCTCCATCTGCACGGGCTCGCTCCCGTCGGCGGGCGTGTAGGTGATGGTGACCGTGCCGGCACCCGGCACCTTGAAGTCCGTGGCCTTGTACTGGTCCCCGTGCGCGTGACGGCCGATGATGATCGGCTTGGTCCACCCGGGCACGAGACGCGGGATGTTCGAGCAGATGATCGGCTCGCGGAACACCACGCCGCCGAGGATGTTGCGGATGGTGCCGTTCGGCGACTTCCACATCTTCTTCAGGCCGAACTCCTCCACGCGGGCCTCATCGGGGGTGATGGTGGCGCACTTCACACCGACGCCGTGCTTGAGGATGGCGTTGGCGGAGTCCACCGTGACCTGGTCGTCGGTGGCGTCGCGGTGCTCGATGCCGAGGTCGTAGTACTCGAGGTTCACGTCGAGGTACGGCAGGATCAGCCTGTCCTTGATGAACTTCCAGATGATGCGGGTCATCTCGTCGCCGTCGAGCTCGACGACCGGATTGTCAACCTTGATCTTGGCCACGGGGAACCCTTTCGAACGGTCCGGGGGAACTTGTATCAGACTTGTACACAATAGCGCAGCCCTGTGGACCGACTCCTACGATTGCGCCGATGGACTTCGCCTGGACCCCCGAACAAGAGGCGCTGCGCGACCAGGCCCGCAAGGTGGCCGCGGAAGCGGTCGCCCGCTACGGCCGGCACAACGACTGCTGGATGAACGGCTACTCGAAGGAGTTCTCCCGCGAGCTCGCCGCGCTCGGTTGGATCGGAATGACATGGCCGAAGGAGTTCGGCGGTGGCGGCCGTCCGGCGATCGACCGACTCATCGTGGGCGAGGAGATGATCAAGGCCGGTGCCCCCATTGCTGCGAGCTGGTTCGGTGACCGCCAGATGGGACCGGCCCTCATCCAGTACGGCACCAAGGAGCAGCAGGAGAAGTTCCTGCCCCGCATCCTCTCGGGCGAGACCACCTGGTGCATCGGCATGTCCGAGCCCAACTCGGGCAGCGACCTCGCGTCGCTGAAGACGAGCGCACGCGACGACGGTGACGAATGGGTCATCAACGGCCAGAAGATCTGGACCAGCTTCGGCGCCGACGCCGACTACTGCTACCTCATCTGCCGCACCTCGAACGACGGGCCGCCGCACCAGGGAATCAGCGAGATCATCGTGCCGATGGACACCCCCGGCATCGAGGTGCGCCGCATCACCGACATGACGACGAACCGTCACTTCTGCGAGGTCTTCTACACCGACGTCCGCGTGCCGAAGGAGAACCTGGTGGGCCGCGAGGGCGGTGCGTTCGGCCAGACCATGCGCCAGCTGGAGCACGAGCGAGGCGGCATCGACCGTCTGGTGTCGAACTACTCCTACTACGAGCATGCGAAGGCCCACGCCGACATGAGCGACCCCTCGGTGCGCCAGGAGGTCGCCGCCATCGAGGCCGGCTACATCATCGGCCGCATACTCGTGGTGCGCGAGGTGCTGCGCCAGGCCCCCGCCGGGTTCTCCGCCGCCACCAAGTGCTTCTGCACCGAGCACGAGCAGCGCGTGGCGCAGTTCGCCTCGCGTGTGCTCGGCATGGAGACCACGCTGTGGACCGACTGGACCAAGGACTGGCTCTACTTCCCCGGCTACACGATCATGGGCGGCACGTCGAACGTGATGCGCAACATCCTCGGCGAGCGCGTGCTCGGTCTTGCCAAGGGCTGAGCATGGCTGACCTGCTCGCCCTCTCGACGAAGGTGATCGACTCCGGCGTCGTCGACGGCCCGGTGAACCGCACCAGCGGCGAGCTATCCGAGGTTGCCGACGGTCTCGCGATGGTGGAGTCCTTCAGCCACACGGTCGCGTGGGACTCCGGCGAGGGGCTCGTGTGCTTCGATGCGAGCCACTACAACTCGGGTTCGCAGATCGTGTCCGAGCTTGCGAGGTGGCGGCCCGGACGCATCCACACACTGGTGTACACGCACGGGCACATCGACCACGTCGGCGGCAGCGGCGCCTTCGCCGCGCACAACCGCGACAACGGCCATGCCCCGTTGCGCGTCGTGGGCCACGAGAACGTGCAGCGCCGGTTCGACCGCTACCGCGCAACAGACGCGTGGAACCAGTTGATCAACGCCCGCCAGTTCGGCGGCGTGCGCGACGACCTCGGCATGGTGAACGACCTGCGACCCGCATCGGGCGGCGGTCGGCTCGGGTTCTTCCTTCCTCCCGACACCGCCGACGTCACCGATGTGGTGGGCGACTTCACAGTGGACTCCATCGGCGGAACCACGCTCGAGTTCCACCACGGCAAGGGCGAGACCGACGACCACCTGTGGACGTGGTTCCCCGGGAAGAAGTGGGTCGCCACGGGCGACTTCGTGATCTGGAACTTCCCGAACGCCGGCAACCCGCAGAAGGTGCAGCGATGGCCGATCGAGTGGGCCGCCACCCTGCGCCGCATCATCGCGAAGGAGCCCGAACTGCTCCTGCCCGCCCACGGCCTCCCGATCGCGGGACGCGAGCGCATCGCCCGGGTGCTGGACGAGATCGCAACGGCGCTCGAGAACCTGGTGCGCGACGTGCTGGGGATGATGAACGCAGGAGCAACCCTCGACGAGATCGTGCACACCGTGCGCGTGCCCGCTGACACCCTCGCGAAGCCGTACCTGCGCCCGCTGTACGACGAACCCGAGTTCGTGGTGCGCGGCGTGTGGCGCCAGTTCGGCGGCTGGTGGGACGGGGCGGCATCACGTCTGAAGCCCGCCCCCGACGCAGCGGTCGGGAGCGAGATCGCGGCCCTGGCGGGCGGAGCCGATGTTCTCGTGCGTCGCGCGCACGAGATCGCACTGGCGGGCGACCTGCGGCTCGCCTGCCACCTCGCCGACCTCGCCGGCTGGGCGGAACCTTCCGACCCGGAGATCCACGAGGTGCGCGCCGCCATCTACGAGATGCGCCGGAAGTCCGAGAGCTCACTGATGGCCAAGGGCATCTTCAAGGGTGCCGCCCGTGAGTCCGAGGCCGTGGTGAAACGCGCGCAGGAGTCCTGACCGGCCGCTGTCAGGACAGCACGATCAACGTCAGCGCTGTCCCTGCGAGCGCGATGCCGAGCACCTGGGCACGGTGCACCCTCTCACGGTCGATGCCGATGGCAAGCACCATGGTGGCAGCCGGGTAGAGGGTGACGATCACCGACACCACCGACAGCAGCCCCTCGCGCACGGCCAGCACATAGAACCAGTTGGCGAGGCTGTCGAGGATGCCCGAGCCGAGCACGAAAACACGTCGTTCACGCACCCCGGCGAATGAGGGTCGCGTCGCTGCGATGAGGACGAGCATGAACGGGGTCGACACGAACCGCATGATGAGCACGGGCCACACACCGGTGCCCTCCCCCGTCTGGTGGAGAAACACGAGGATCAGCCCGAAGGCTGCGCCGCCCGCCGCACCCAGCAGAACCACCCGCGACGGGGCGCGGTGGTGACCCGGCCCGAGCACGTCACTGATCAGGGCAATCGCGAGCAGTGCCAGCACCACACCCACCACCGCCCCGGTGGCCGGCCTCTCGCCTATGGCGAAACCCACGACCAGCGGTATCGAGGCGTTCATGACCGCGGTGATCGGGGCCACCACTGTCATGTGCCCGCTGCTCATCGCGGTGTAGAACGCCAGCAAACCGGTGGAACCTGCGAGACCGGCGAGTGCGCTCCACGCCCAGTCGGATGCCCCCGGAACGGCGATGCCGGAGGTGAACGCCGCGACGGCGAGCACCACCATGCCGGCCAGCTGGCCGACGAAGGTGACGACCACGGCAGGGAGATGCCGGGTGGCACGGCCCCCGAGCCAGTCGGCGGTGCCGTAGGTGCAGGCCGTCAGCAGGGCGAGAAGGACAGCCATCTGGTGGGCACGACGGGACTCGAACCCGGGACCTCCACCGTGTCATGGTGGCGCTCTAACCAACTGAGCTACGCGCCCTAACTAGGGAACCCGCAGGCTACCAGCCGGGTTCCCGGGCCGTCACAGGTCGCCGAGAGCCACCTCGTTGCGCCTGGCGTTGGCGGGGCCGGGCTCGAACCCGGCGGGCCACATCGTTCCGGGCGCCCTCAATGGCCAGCCGTCCTCGTCGCACGGTTCGGTTCTGTCGTGCTCCTCATCCGTGTTGTGTCGCACGCCGGAGAAGTCGACGCGGCACGTGCCGAGGTTGCTCCCGTCCTCGCGGATGTCGTCCCATCCGAGCATCGTCTCGAATCCCTCGCCGTCGCCCGTTGCGTAGTCCCGCCATGTGCCGAAGGCCGAGGGCCAGGTGAGCATCGCGCCAACCATCCAGCAGTCGAGCAGGAGCGCGTCCCTGAACGACGCGTCGATCAGCACCGCACCGTCGAACGACGCACCCACCAGCGTCGCACCCGCGAACCTCGCACCGATCGCCACGCACCCGTGCATCTCGGCATCCCACCACATGCATCCGCTCGCATCGAGCGCCCCCGGGAGGTCAAGAGCCGACACCGTCTCCTGCAGGTGGTCGTCGTGCCCGGAGGACGTGACGACGAAGTCGTCCGGCTCGAGACCGGTGCCGAGCAAACGCGTCTCCGAGAGGTCGACACGCTCCGCGAACGACCCCCTCATGGTGCAGCCGGCAAAGACGGACCCGGCGAACGAGGTGTCGCTGAGGTTGGCACCGTCGAAGTCGACGCGCACGAACGAACAGCCGGCGAACGTGGCATCGGTGACGGCTTCATCCGCGAAGGTGCAGTCCACGAAGGTGCACCGCTCGAAAGTACAGCCCACCACCTGCACACCGCGGAAGTCGACGCCCTCGAAGGTTTGGCCACGGAACACCTCGCCGGTGAGAACGTCACCACTCCGGAACGGGTTACCGGCACTCATCTGCCGGGACCGTAACAAGGGGGGTGATGTTCCGACAATCAGCCACCAGTTCAGCCGGTGAGGCGGGTGCTGATCTCGTTCGCCAGCAGACGGCCGGCCCGGGTGAGCACCACCGCGTCGCCGTGCACCTCCACGAGGCCCTCCAGCACCTCGTCGGTGTGGTCGAGGGCGCCGACCGGCACCCCCCGGCGGGTGCGCAGCGACAGTTCGAGGCGCTCGAACTCGCGCACCGCGGGTTCGAGGTGCTCGTCTGCAGCCGTGACCGACTCACCTGCGCGGACGAGGTCCACGTAGCGGTCGGGGGTGCGCACGTTCCACCATCGGTGACCGTCGTGGTGGGAGTGTGCAGCGCACCCGAAGCCGCGGTAGTTGCCCTGGTCCCAGTACACCATGTTGTGGCGGCACTCGTGGCCGGGCAGCGACCAGTTGGAGATCTCGTAGTTCGCGAGCCCGTCCGCTGTCAGCACCTCGTCGGCAATCACGTACTTGTCGGCCTGCTCGTCGTCGTCAGGGTGGCGTGCGGGGTCGTCGGCCAGCGGTGTTCCGGCCTCCACCGTGAGCGCATACGCGGACACATGCGTGGGAGACAGCCCGAGTGCTCCCTCCAGCGTGGTGCGCCAGTCGTCGGTGCTCTCCCCCGCCGCCCCGTAGATGAGATCGAGATTCACGCGGTCGATGCCCGCCGCCCGGGCGCATTCCACCGCGGTGCGCACGTTCGCGGGGTCGTGCGCCCGGCCGAGAGATGCCAGAACGCGCGGCACCATCGACTGCACCCCGATGCTGACCCTGTTCACGCCGGCGGCCGCGTAGGTGTCCATGAGCAGAGCGGTCACGTCGTCGGGGTTGCACTCCACCGTGATCTCCGGGTCGGCCGCCAGCGGCACGGCAGCGATGATGCGCGCGATGTGCACGGGATCGATGAGCGTCGGGGTGCCGCCCCCCACGAACACTGTGTCGGCGGCGGGCATGCCGTCGGCTGTCGCGCGTGCGATGTCGGCCACCACGGCATCCACGTAGTCATCGACGAGGTGGCCACGGTCGGTCCATGTGGCGAACGAGCAGTAGTCGCAGCGGCTGCGGCAGAACGGGATGTGGACGTAGACGCCGAACTCTGCCATGCCCCGAGGCTACGAAGCCGGGGGCACGAACAGCAGGCCAAGGTCGCCGAGGCGCCGGCCCACCTGGTCGACGGGGACGTCCAGCATCACTGCGATCGCCCGGGTGTCGTGCGCACGCACCGTGATCACCTTGCCGTTGAAGTCCTGGCGCTGCACCTGGATCATGCGGAGGAACCGCTCGAGCATCTCGAACTGCTGGCCGGACATCCCGGACAGTTTCGCCACGTCGATGCGCAGCTTCTTCGGGGCGGCCGACTGGTCACCGGCGTCGTCCACCCGCTGCGGGTCGCGCGGCAGCAACTGGTCGACCCCCACCCCGTAGAAGCGGGCGAGGCGCTCGAGGCGCGGCACGGAGATGGCCCGTTCCCCGCGTTCGTACGCGCCGAGCACGCTCGCCTTGAACTCCTGGTCGCTGCGCGCCTCCACGTCGGACAGCGACATCTGCTTCTGCTGGCGGATCCTGCGCAGCCTGTCCCCCACGAGTCGGGTGTAGGGGGAATCCTTCAGCAGTTCGTCGTCGGAGTACTGGGGCATGGCACCACCCAGTGTGGTGCATTCACCGCCGCCGGTGTGCGACCATCAGCGTGCCGGCAACCGTGGCCGCCGTGCCCGCACGCAGGATGCCGGCGCCGAGCCCCACGCACCGTCGTGCAAGTGCTGTCTCCCGCGCCGAGAAACCGCCCTCGGGCCCCACCACGAGCGTGGTCACCCCGTCGAGTGACGGATCACCCCCCGGTTCGGCGAGTGCCGCTCCGTCACGGGCCAGAACCACATCGAGCGCCACCGGTCCGGTCACCTCCGCCAGCCACACGCGCCTGCTCTGCATCGCCGCCGCACGGGCCACCCGCGCCAGACGCTCCACGCCGGCGGCCGCGCGCCCGGGGTCGCGGCGTACCACGCTGTGGTCGGTGGGCCCGCGCACGATCCCCTCGTCGATGCCTGTCTCCACGAGCCGCTCCACCGCGTCGTCGGTGCGGTCACCCTTCACCGGAACCAGCGCCACGGCCAGACGCGGTGACGGTGCGGGTTCGGTGTGCACGGCGCCCGCGGGTCGTGCGGTCCCGTCGCTCCAGGTGCACACGCGCCACGATCCGCGGCCGTCACTGACGGTCACGGTCTCGCCGTCGCGCAGGCGCAGCACGCGGGACAGGTGGTGGACATCGTCGGCATCGAGCACGGGCGCATCCACGTTGCCCACGAACACGTGCGCTGCGGAGCGGCGCAGCTGCTCGTTCACGAGAACGCCGACTTGATCCGCGCGAAGAAGCCCTTGTCGGCGGGTGCGACGTCCTCGCCGCGGATCTCGGCGAGACGGCGCAGCAGTGCGGTGGACTCCTCGTCGAGGTCGACCGGCACCTGCACCGCCACGCGTGCGCGCAGGTGACCCCTGCCGCGGCCCTGCAGGTGCGGAAGACCGCGACCGCGGGCCACGAACTCCCGACCGTGCTGGGTGCCGGCCGGCACCACGAGGTCGATGTCGCCGTCGAGGGCGGGAAGAACGATGTGTGTGCCGAGTGCCGCCTGCGACACCGACAGCACCAGGAGTGCGACGAGGTCGTCACCCTCCCGTTCGAACACCCCGTGCGGCTCGACACGGATGTGCACGTAGAGGTCGCCGGCCGGGCCGCCCCGCGGACCGGCGTCGCCGCGACCGGTGAGCCGCAGGGTCTGTCCGTCGCGGATGCCCGCGGGCACGTCGACCGTGTGCGAGCGGCGGCCGCGCACGCGGCCGTCGCCGCGGCACGTTGCGCACGGTGTCACGATCACGCGGCCCATCCCGCTGCATCGCGGGCACGGCCCGCTCGTCACCATCTGGCCGAGCATGCTCTGGCGAACCCTCCGCACCTGACCGCTGCCGTTGCAGTCCGGGCACGTGACGGGCTGGGTTCCCTGGCCCGCCCCGCTGCCCGCGCAGTCACCGCACGGCGAGGCACAGTCCGCCTCCACCGTGACCACCGATCCGGTGAGGACGTCCTCGAGCGAGATCTGCGCCACCACCTCCACGTCGCCTCCGCGCGGCGGGCCGGACTGCTGGCGGCCACCGAAGGGTGAGCCACCGAAGAACGCCTCGAAAATGTCGCCGAGACCCCCGGCACCGAACGGGTCACCCATGCCCGCGCCACCGGAGAGTCCCTGTTCGCCGAACCTGTCGTAGCGGGCCCGCTGGTCGGGGTCGGACAGCACCTCGTACGCGCGCGAGACCTCCTTGAAGCGTTCCTCCGCCTCGGGGTCACCGGGGTTCGCGTCGGGATGCAGCTCGCGGGCACGGCGGCGGTACGCCTTCTTGATGGTGTCCTGGTCGGCGGAGGGATCGACACCGAGCAGTTCGTAGAAGCCGGTGCTCACGACCCGCCCTCGGAGATGCGGCGGCCGAGCTGCTCGCCCACCACCTCGACCGTGGCGAGTGCCTGCGGGTAGTTCATGCGCGTCGGCCCGAGCACACCCACCGAGCCCAGCACCTCGCCGTCGGCCACCACCGGCGCGACGACCACGGAGCACGCGGCCAGGGGTTCCACGCCGTGCTCGGCACCGATGGCCACGGACAGACCGCGGTCGAGGAGATCCTGCACGAGGGTGACCACCACGAACTGCTGCTCGATCGTGGCGAGCACGTTGCGCACCACATCGACCGCGTCGAACGCACTCGCGAGCGAGGAGGCACCACCCACGAACACCGGCTTGTCGTTGCGGTGCCGCGCGAGCGCCGCAAGCGTGGCGAAGCACACCGCATCGACGCGCGAGTCGTTGGTGGAGGCGACGGAGTCGACATCCCCCAGCGACCTGCCCACGAGCGTGCGGCGCAGGTGGGCCACCGCTGATGTGATGTGCTCGTCGGCGACGTCCTGGGAGATCTGGATGGTCTCGTTCTCCACCGCATGGTTCGACAGGAACACCACGACGGTGGCGGAGCGGTCGATGACCCGGCTGATGTACACGTCGCGGACGGTGTTGGTCTCGACCTCGGGCCCCACCACGAGGGCGGCGTGGTGCGTGATGTTCGCGAGCAGGTTCGTGGTCTGGCGCAGGAGATCCTCGAGGCGGCCGTGCGCGGCGTTGAAGAACTCGCCCACACGGGTGGCATCGGCCGAGCTCAGCGCCCCCTCGGGCGCGATGGAGTCCACGAAGAGCCTGTACCCCTTGTCGGTGGGCACGCGGCCGGCGGAGGTGTGGGGCTGGGCCAGGTAGCCCTCCTGCTCGAGCACGGCCATCTCGTTGCGTACCGTGGCCGGCGACACCTTGACGGCGGGGTCCTTCGCGATGTGGCCGCTGCCCACGGGTTGTCCCGTGGTCACGTACTCCTGCACCACTGCGCGCAGGATCGCGGTCTTGCGTTCGTCCAGCATCGCCGACGAATCCTACTGACCGCTCACCTGCTTGTACCGAAGGAGTGCCTCCTCGCGCTCCGCGGAATGGTCCACCATCGGGCCCGGGTAACCGGCCGGGGCAAGCAGACCGAGGGTCCACGGCTCGTGCACGTGCTTCGTGTCGACGTCCGCCAGTTCCCTCACCCATGCACGCACGTACTCCCCTGCCGGGTCGAACTTCTGGCCCTGGGAGACGGGGTTGAACACGCGGAAGTACGGCGCGGCGTCGGTGCCCGTGCCGGCGGTCCACTGCCAGCCGTGGTTGTTCGAGGCGATGTCGGCATCCACGAGATGCTCCATGAAGAACCGCGCTCCCCACTGCCACGGCAAGTGGAGGTCCTTCACGAGGAAACTCGCCACGATCATCCGCACGCGGTTGTGCATCCACCCCGTGGCGAGCATCTGGCGCACGCCCGCGTCCACGATCGGATAGCCGGTCTCGCCGCGGCAGAACGCGGCGAACCTCTCCTGTGCAGCCGCGTCGGTGTCGAGGCGCATCGCGTCCATCTTCGGCTGCAGGTTCTCCCACGTGGTGCGCGGCTGGTGGAACAGAACGTCAGCGTAGAACTCGCGCCACGCGATCTCGGAGCGGAAGTGCTCCGCGCCCGGCGAGGCATCGAGCCGCGCGAGCAGCTGCCGCGGGTGCACCACGCCGAACTTGAGGAACGGCGACATCATGGACGTTCCGTCGATGGCGGGATTGTTGCGGTCGTCCTTGTACCTGTCCATCGCACGTGCGGACCACCCGTCGAACCGTTCCCATGCCCCGGACTCGCCCGCAGCACGGCCCGGGGATGCATGGAACCCGTCCGGCCGCCGCGAGCCGGCGCACAGGTCGCGATGGTCGGCGAACGTCGCATCGGCGTCGGAAAACGATGCCCACCGGTGGGTGAGCCACCGCTTGTAGAAGGGGGTGAACACCTTCAGCGGGGTGCCGTCGTCCTTGCGCACCGTGCCGGGCCGGATCACGTACGGGGTGTCGGCGCGCACCAGGCGCACGCCGTTCTCGCCGAGCGCCTTCTCCACCGCGGCATCACGTGCACGGCCCCAGGGGGCGAAGTCCTCGGTGATGTGCACGGTGTCGGCACCGACAAGCCGGCAGAACGCGGGCACGGCATCGACCGCGGGTCCGTCGCGGTAGATGAGGGCACGTCCCACGGAATCATCCAGCGCGTCGAGCGCGTCGAACAGGAAGGCCCGCCTGATGGCGCCGGCCGACCCGAGCAGGTTGTCCTCCCAGACGAACAACGGCACCACGTTCCCGTGGGCCGCCGCGGAGACGAGGGCGCCGTTGTCCTGCGTGCGGATGTCACGGCGCACCCACCACACCGCGGTGCTCATGCCGGGAACCTGCTGCTCATGACCCTGTGCAACCGCGTGCGGTCACTTGGCCTTCCCGAGCAGCGGCATCACGAGGAGTGTGATGATGCCCCCGTAGGCCATCGACCACCTGATGCCCACGTTGTCCCCGATCCAGCCCGTGATCGGCCCACCGATCGGCGTGGACCCGAGGAACGCCACCGACTGCAGCGCCAGCAGCCTGCTGCGCATCTCCGGCGATGTCTTCTGCTGGCTGATCGCGGTCATCGAGGCAACGAGACCCGTGCCGCCCACCCCCAGCGGGAGGCATGCAAGACAGGCGAACAGGAAGTTCGGCGCGACCGCGAGTGCGAGGCAGGCGAACCCGTTGAGAGCGACGAGCGCGGAGTACCAGCCGACGGACACCCGGGTGAAACGTGCGGTGGCGATGGCACCGGCGATGCTCCCGATGCTCACCACGGTGAGAAGGATCGGGTAGCCGTTTGCCTGGCCCCACTCCACGTCGCTCAGTTTCGGGAGCACGACGCTGTAGTTGAAGGCGAAGGTGCTGACGACGGCGAACACCACGAAGGTCCAGCGCAACTGGGCATCCGCCCACACGAACGCCATCGCCTCCCGGACGGGCCGCGGCGTGCGCGGTGCGGGCTCGGGGGTGAACATGTCCTCGCGCCGCAGCATGACGATGGAGGAGATGACCGCCACGTACGACAGCGCGTTCATCAGGAAGAGCCACGAGGTGCCGAGGGGGCCGATGAGGACCGCGGCCATGGCCGGCCCGACGATGCGCGACCCCGTCATCACCGTGGTGTTCAGCGACATCGCGTTCGGGATGTCGTGGGGTTCCACCAGCTCGGTCACGAGGCCGCGGCGCGACGGGTTGTCGATGGCGTTCGCCACCCCCAGCACCAGCGACAGTGCGTACACCACCGGCAACGAGATGTTCCCCGTGAAGTCGGCGACCGCCAGCATCGCCGCCTGCACGCCGAGCGCGGTCTGGGTCCACAGTGTCACCGTCCGGCGGTCATGGCGGTCGGCGAACCCGCCGGCCCACGCCCCGAGCAGGAGCATCGGAAGGAACTGGAACAGTGTGTTCAGACCGGCGTCGGTGGCACGGTTGTTGATGCGGTAGATCAGAAGGGACGTCGCGGTGAACTGCAGCCACGTCCCGATGTTCGACAGCAGCAGGCCGAACATGTACACGCGCATGTTGCGGTGGCGCAACGAGCGGAAGACCGCGCCCTTCTCCCCCGTGGCGGCAGCCATCAGTCGTCCAGTTTCAGGGCACTGATGAAGACGTCGCCGGGCACCTCGACCCGCCCGATTGCCTTCATCTTCTTCTTGCCTTCCTTCTGCTTCTCGAGCAGCTTGCGCTTGCGGGTGATGTCGCCGCCGTAGCACTTGGCGAGGACGTCCTTGCGCTTGGCCTTCACCGTCTCGCGGGCGATGATCTTGCCGCCGATGGCCGCCTGGATCGGCACGTCGAACATCTGCCTAGGGATGAGCTCCTTCAGCTTCGCGCACATGCGCCGGCCGTAGTCGAAGGCGCGGTCGCGGTGGACGATGGTGCTGAAGGCATCAGCGGGGATCGCGTTCAGCAGCAGGTCGACGCGGACGAGGTCGGACTGGCGGTAGCCGCTCAGTTCGTAGTCGAGGCTGGCGTACCCCTGGGTGCGGCTCTTCATCTGGTCGAAGAAGTCCACCACCACCTCCGCGAGCGGGATCTGGTAGTGCAGCTCCACCCGCTCGGGCGAGAGGTACTCGAGCTTCTCCATCTCGCCGCGGCGCGACTGGCAGAGCTCCATGAGCGTGCCCGTGTAGTCCTTCGGGGTGATGATGCTGACGCGGAAGAACGGCTCCTCGATGAACCCGATGTTCTGCGTGGGCGGGAGGTCGGTGGGGTTCTCGATGATCATCACCTCGCCGTCGGTGCGCGTGACCCTGTAGGCCACCGAGGGTGCCGTGGCGATGAGTGCCAGGTTGAACTCACGCTCGAGGCGCTCCTTCACGATCTCCATGTGCAGGAGGCCGAGGAACCCGCAGCGGAACCCGAACCCGAGTGCACCCGAGGACTCCGGCTCGTAGGTGACCGATGCGTCGTTCAGCTTCAGCTTCTGCAGCGATTCGCGGAGGTTCTCGAAGTCGTCCCCGTCGATCGGGTACAGACCGCAGAACACCATCGCCTTCGGGTCGCGGTAGCCGGGCAGTGGCTCGGTGGCCTGCCGGTCGAACACCGTGACGGTCTCACCGCTTCGCGCCTCTGCGACGTCCTTCACACCCGCGATGAGGTAGCCCACCTCGCCCGGGCCGAGCTCGGGCACCGGGGTGTTGGCGGGGCGACGCGCGCCGACCTCGATCACATCGTGGGTGGCGCGGGCCTGCATGAAGAAGAGACGTGACCCGGTGGTGAGCCGGCCGTTCATCACGCGCACGCTCGACACCACGCCGCGGTACTGGTCGAACTGGCTGTCGAAGATCAGTGCCTGGAGCGGCGCCTCGGGGTCACCCTGCGGGGCCGGGATGCGCTCGGCGATCGCGTCGAGGAGCCCGGGCACACCCTCGCCGGTCTTGGCCGAGATGCGCAGGATCTGGTCGGCGGGGATGCCGAGCACGTTCTCGATCTCGGCGGCGTACTTGTCGGGCTCGGCCGCGGGGAGATCGATCTTGTTCAGGGCCGCAACGATCTCGAGGTCGTGCTCGAGCGCGAGGTAACAGTTGGCCAGTGTCTGCGCCTCGATGCCCTGCGCGGCGTCCACCACCAGCACCACGCCCTCGCACGCCGCGAGCGAACGGCTCACCTCGTAGCCGAAGTCCACGTGGCCGGGCGTGTCGATCAGGTGGAACGTGTGGCCCTTCCAGCCGACCCTCACGTTCTGGGCCTTGATGGTGATGCCGCGCTCCCGCTCCAGGTCCATGGTGTCCAGGTACTGGGCCTTCATGTCCCGGGCTTCGACGGCCCCGGTGAGCTCCAGGATGCGGTCGGAGAGGGTGGACTTGCCGTGGTCGATGTGCGCGATGATCGAGAAATTGCGGATTTTGGCGAGGTCCATGGGCACTCACGACTCTATCCGCGGCCCCGGAGCAGCCTTCGGGAGCGGTTGGGCACGCCACCGCCGACCGATAGCATCGACACCCGTGGCAAACATCAAGAGCCAGAAGAAGCGCATCCTCACCAACGCGAAGGCAGCCGAACGGAACAAGGCCGTCAAGAGCGAGCTGCGCACGCGCGTGAAGAACGCCGAGGCCGCCGCCGGCACCGCCGATGCTGATGCCGCACTTCGCACCGCCGTGAAGCGCCTCGACATGGCCGCCGCCAAGGGGATCATCCACCCGAACGCCGCCGCCCGCCGCAAGTCGCGCCTCATGAAGAAGGCCGCCGCGAAGTAACGCGGCGACTGCGCACACTTTCTCCTGTCCCCTCCCCGGGAACACCCCTATCTCCTGCGCCTCGCCCCTGATGCGGGCACAAGCTGGCACAACCGGCCCACCAGCACCTCGAGCACCAGTTCGGCGGGCCACTCCTTGCCTCCCCTGAGGTCGACGTCGGCCGCGGCGATGTGCGACACCGCGCGTGCCACACCTCCGCCCCCCATCCGCTGGTACTGCTCGAGAACCTTCCGTGCCGTGAACTCCTTGCCGCCGAGAATCGCCACCGCATCGGCACCGCTGCGCGCGCCGCGGCCGTCGAGTTTCATCATCTGCGCATAGCGGTTGCCGAGCAGGGCAAGAACCTGGAACGGGTGGGTGCGGCCGTTGCCGAGGAAGCGGTGCAGCATGACGAGCGCGGTGGAGGTGTCACCGGCGTCGATGGCGTCGGTGAGGTCCCACGGGGGCACGCTGCCCGCCTCACCGAGGAACACCTCGACATCGGAGCGCGTGAGCTTCGCGTTCTCGCCGTAGGTGGACACGAGCGTGCCCACGAGACCCGCGAGACGGCTGTGGTCGCCGCCGATCCACTGCGACACCATCCGCGGCACGTCGGGGGCGTAGGTGAACCCTGCACCCACCAGGGCCTCCTCCACGAACCCGATGCGGTCGTTCAGCCGTGTGCCCACGTCGGTGCCGATGGTCTCGGCACCCACGCGCTTCACGGCGTCGGAGAAGATCTTCGGCTGCCTGCCGGTGGCCGTGATGACGACATCCACCTGGTCGGCACGGTTCTCGAGTGCCGCGACCACCGCGGAGATGACGGCGGGATCGTTGTTGTCGGCCGTGACCGCGTGCACGTTGCGGATGACCACCACCCGCCGCTCGGTGAACAGCGGCATGGTGACCAGCGAGTCAGCGATGGTGGCGACCTCGGTGCGGGAGTCGGCGAGGTCGAAGTCGTCGACCATCATGGAGCGGTCGTTGTCGCCCACCAGGCGGTCGACGAGCGAGGTGAGCTCGAGTCCCGCGAGCGCCTCCTCACCGGTGATCACCCAGACGGCCATGCCCCACCTTTCCACATGCGTGCGCCGGACTTCCCACAGGCGTGCACCGGCGCCAGCGGAGAACCGCCACAACCAGGAGCACGCACCACGCGACCAGGGCGCCGCTCCCCCGGGGTTCCACCGCGGCACCGACCGAGGCCACGGTTGCGACGAGGCGCACCGGGGCCGCAAGAGCCGCGCACACAACCTCACCCACGGGTGCAGGCAACAGCGCGGCTGCCCCCGCCGACGGCAGACCCACCAGCATCACCGCACCTGCAACCGGGACGGCGAGCGGGTTCGTGAGCACCGAGACGAAGGGCACACGTCCGAACACCGCGAGAGCCACGGGCAACGTTCCGATCTGCGCGGCGAGAGTGGCGGCCACCACAGCGGGAACACCGAGCCGCTGCGAGAGCGGATGAGAGAGCCATGCAAGCCCGGCCGTCGCCCCGACGGACAGCATGAATCCCACGCTGAAGGCCAGCATCGGGTCGACCACGAGCAGCACGGAGACCGCTGTCGCGAGCACCACCCTCCCGTTCGAGGGACGGCCGCCGTGCAGGTTGAGTGCGGCGACGGCGGCCATTGCGGCGGCACGCAGCACGGACGGCTCGCCGCGCGTGAGGAACACGAACATCACGATCACCCCGAGCGAGGCGGCGAGCCGCCCCGCCGGCGAGAGCCTGCGCAGCAACGGCCCGGCCGCCGCCATCAGGTACGCCACGTTCTGGCCCGAGGCACTGCAGAGATGCGAGAGCCCGCTCTCCCTGAAGTCGTCCACCGTGGAGCGTGACTGTGCGGAGTCGTCCCCCATCACGAGACCGAGGAACAGCGCCCGGTCGTCCTCCCGCAGGTTCCCGGCACCGCGTGCCACGAGTGCCCGCATGCGGTTCGCAGCACGCCACATACCGCCACCGTCCGACATCAGCCGGCCCACAGCTTCGACCGACATGCGGCCCGTGACATGGGCAACCAGCTCGCGCTCCCGCATCTCCGGTGCAACAGCGGTGCATGTTCCGTCGATCTCGACCTTCTCGCCTGCTCGCAGCATGGACATCGCGGCTGCAACTGCACCGTTGCCGGATGCCCGCACCCGGTGTCCGCCGGCCTCCACGATCACACTGGCGAACCCGGCGCGGGAGCGGGGATCGGCAACCACGCGCATCTCCCCTGCGCACGGGCCGGCAGGCACCTGGACGGCCGCCCACTCGCGGGCGCCGCCTGCGATGCCCACGAACGCCACCAGAACGAGCGCCCCGGTTGCCGACGCGCGCACCCCGGACGCATGAGCGCACCATGCGGCGACCATGAGCAGCACCGTGGCGACTGCGGGCACATGCGGGCCGCCGAGGTGCCGACCCGCCACGGTGGATGCCCACAGCACACAGGCGACACACACCGCAGGGCCGGCCGACGACAACGGGCGGTGCCCCGGCCGGGCTGCGGCCGCGCCGTACGATTCGTCGGTGCCCGTTGATGTGCCCGCCGCGAGAGAGTCCTTCCCCGGCGGCATCGTTCACACCCGCAGGGCGGTGAGGCGCCGCGGTGGCGCCACCGCCATCGGACTCGCGGTCGCTCTCGCGCTCGTCGGCCGCCTGCTCGATCTTGTTGTGGGCGGCACCGCAGGCGGTGCGGCGGGGTTCGTGGCCCTTGTTGCGGCGTTCCCTGTGATGCCGGTGCTGGGGGTGCCCGCGGCCGATGGTTCGGCACGCCTGGCCGTGGCCATCGGTGCGAGCCTCGTGGTGTGGTGGGTGCTCGGCCAGATGGCGGCCGCCCGCGTGACGCGCCGAGCGGTAGCGGGATGGCGGGAGTGGTTGCGTGAGTTCGCGGTCATGGGGTCGGGCCTGTGGCTCGGCGCAGCGGGCGCGGTGCTGCTGGCCGCCCTCGCACTCGGCGCTCTCTGATCACACCGACACCAGTGCCTTGATGCGCGCGAACCGGGTGGGCCCGATGCCTGCCACGTTCATGAGGTCCTCTACCCGTCTGAACGGCCCTTTCGTGCGGCGGTGGTCGATGATTGCCCGGGCGGTGGTGGGCCCGATGCCCGGGAGTGTGTCGAGCTCCGCGGCCGTGGCGGTGTTGAGATTCACTGTGGCCACGGGTGACGTGGCCGCGGGTGACGATGCCACCGGGGAAGGATCAACGACCCCGGGCACGGTGACCGCACCGGGTGCAGGGACCGTGGTGGGCGAAGTGCGCGGCCGGGGTGCCGGGCGCAGACGAGGTGCGGGTGCACGACGGGGGCTGGCCTTGGTGCGCCGGGGAACGAGGATCTGCTCGGTGTCGAGAAGTGTCTGTGCGAGGTTGATGGCCTCGAGGTCGGCATCCACGGAGGCTCCACCCGCAGCGGCGAGCGCATCGACCACACGGTCGCCGGAGGAGAGCTCGTAGACACCCGGCCTGCGCACCGCACCGGTGACATGCACGCGCACACGCACCGTCGGGGTCGCGCGGACCGCAGTGGTCGGCACCGCGGCGGCGGCCGGGATTTCGTCGTCCACGGGGGGCGGAGACGGAAGGAACATCCACAGGAGCACCACCGCGGTGGCCACGGTGGCAGCACCCGATGCAGCCACCCGGCGCCACCCGAGGAACCGCAGCCACTCCAGAACACGTCGACGGAGCTCCGCCCCGCGTTCGCCGAATGCGCGGCCCTGACCCTCGTGGTTCATGAACCCCATGTGGGTGCGCGGAGATGCGCGGCGGAACCGGGGCGCGCACCCCTGCCCCGCAGGGGCCGGTCAGTACAAGTGCGAGCTGAGCAACCTGCGGTAGCGCGCGGTGCGCGGGTCGGCAGGCCCCATGGTCTCGAGGATGTCGAGGAACTCGCGGCGCGCATCCTCGTCGGCCTTCACGCGCGGCAGGAGTGCCTCGAGCGTGGCGTCGAAATCATCGACCGGGTTGAGTGCGAGGCGCGCTGATGCAGCGATGTGCCGGACACGCTCCGTCTCGGGAAGACGTGCGAGCAGTGCGAGTGCCTCCTCCGCACCGCCGCTGCGCACCAGGTGCTCGGCAAGGGCACAGACCGCATCGGCGTTTCCGGGCATGAGAGCGACCGCGTCGCGAAGGGCGGATTCCGAACCCTCCGCCAGCAGGTCGAGCACACGCTGCTCCGTGGGGTCGGGCATGAGTGCCTGCACCACCCGCTGCACCTCGTGCTCGGGGCGCGCACCGACGAAGCCGTCGATCGGCTGTCCGCCGCGGAACGCCACCACGAACGGGATCGACTGCACGCCCAGTGCACCGGCAATCTGCGGGTTCTCGTCGATGTTCACCTTCGCGAGCACCACCCTGCCGCCGGTGGCGTCGGTGACCCGCTCGAGGATCGGGGTGAGCTGGCGGCACGGTCCGCACCACGGTGCCCAGAAATCAACCAGCACGGGCACCGTCATGGAACGCTCGATGACCTCGGCCTCGAAGGTTGCGTCGGTCACGTCCACTGCCACGGCGACACGATACAGGGCACCGTCCGGGGGGTAGTTTGCTGGGCGTGACCCTGCCGAACGGAATCAGCGAGAACGTGGAGCAGTGGCTCGTGGACAACATCGCGGGGGCCGTGGCACCGTTCTCGTACGTGCAGATCGCCGGTGGTCACTCGAACCTCACTTTCGCCGTCACCGATGCCGCCGGCAACCGCTACGTGCTGCGCAGGCCGCCCCTCGGCCACAGGCTCGCGAGTGCGCACGACATGGGCAGGGAGCACCGCATCATCGCCGCACTCGCGGGCAGCAACGTGCCCGTGGCGCCCGCGCTCGGGTTCTGCGACGACGGGTCAGTGAACGAGCTCCCCTTCTACGTGATGCGCTTCGTGGACGGCCTGGTGGTGCGCGACCGTGCGTACGCCGAGCAGGTGCTCACCCCGGCAGCCCGCAGGCGTGCGAGCGAGTCGATCGTGGACACCATGGCGGCCATCCACGCCGTCGACATCGAGGCGGTGGGCCTGTCGGATCTCGGCAAGCACGACGGCTACATCGCGCGGCAGCTGAAGCGGTGGCACCAGAACATCACGAACCAGCGCACCCGTGACCTCCCCCTCGTGGAGCAGGTGCACGAAGAGCTGATGCGCCGCATCCCCGCGCAGGACGGTGTGTCGATCGTGCACGGCGACTACCGGCTCGACAACTGCATGGTGAACGCCGACGGCGACGTGATCGCGGTGCTCGACTGGGAGATTTGCACCCTCGGCGACCCCATGGCCGACCTCGGGCTGCTGATGGTGTACTGGACCGGCCCCACCGACGAGGGCAGCGCGTGGTCGAACACCGTGTGCACCGCCGACGGCTTCATGGACCGTGGCGACCTCGCCGCCCGCTATGCAGTGAAGTCGGGCCGCGACATCTCGAAGCTCGACTTCTACACCGCCTTCGCGTACTGGAAGCTGGCCTGCATCATCGAGGGTGTGTACGCCCGCTATCTCGGTGGCGCGCTCGGGGACCGTGACCCGGCCGAGCTCGAGCACTTCAAGGTGCAGGTGGACGGTGCCGCGCAACGTGCGGCCGCCTGCCTGGAGCGGCTCGCGTGAACCCCGCAGGCGGGCTGCCGTTCACCGTGAACGGCAGGCTCCCCGAGCTGACGGAGCCCGTTCTCCTCGTCAACCTCACCGGCTGGATCGACGCGGGCGGTGCGGCCGCGGTTGCCATGGAGAACATCTCCCGCGCCTCGGGCTCCACCGAGCTCATCACCTTCGACGCCGACACCTTCATCGACTACCGGGCGAGGCGGCCGGTGATGGAGCTGCGCGAGGGCGTGAACACCCGCATCGTGTGGGCGACGCCGGAGATGCGCGTGGGCCGTGACGGCAAGGGCAAGGACCTGCTGTTGCTCACCGGCCCGGAGCCCGACTCCGCATGGCGGTTCTTCGCGCGCACCGTGGGCGACATCGCCACCGAACTGGGAGTGAACAAGATGGTGGGTCTCGGTGCCTACCCGTTCGCGGCACCGCACACCCGGCCCGTCGGTATCACCGCCACCACCCCGAACCGCGACGTGTCCGCACGGCTCCCGTTCGTGCGCAACTCGCTCGATGCACCCGCCGGTGTTGCCGCTGTGCTGGAGCACGAGATGCACGGGCGGGGCATCGAGGCCATGGTGTTCTGGGCCCAGATCCCCCACTACGTGGCCACCATGCCGTACCCGGCGGGCAGCGCGGCCCTGATCGAGGCCGTCTGTGCCGAGGCGGGGCTCGCCCTCGACACCGGGGACCTGCCCCGCGAGGCCTCGGCCCAGCGCGAGCGGCTCGACCAACTCGTCCGCTCGAACCCCGAGCACGTAGACATGCTGTCGAAGATGGAGGCCGCGTACGACGCCCTCCGCACACAGGCAGCCATCGACATCGCGTCCGACCTGCCGAGTGCGGAGCAACTGGCGGCGGAGGTGGAACAGTTCCTTCGGGAACAAGGACCGGGAGGAACATCATGAAGGTTGACGGAGGGATCCCCGCGGATCTGTCGAAGGCGGCCCAGGCCGCCAAGGAAGTGGAGGCGGCCGGGTACTCGGGCGCGTGGACGGCCGAGACGGCCCACGACCCGTTCCTGCCGCTGGCGGTTGCTGCCGAGCACACCGAGCGCATCGAACTGGGGACATCCATCGCAGTCGCCTTCGCGCGCAACCCGATGCTGCTCGCCAACCTCGGCTGGGACCTGCAGGCGTTCTCGAAGGGACGTTTCGTGCTCGGTCTCGGCAGCCAGATCAAGCCGCACATCGAGAAGCGGTTCTCGATGGAGTGGAGCCACCCGGCCGCGCGCATGCGCGAGATGGTGCAGGCCATCCACGCCATCTGGGACACCTGGGAGAACGGAACCAAGCTGGAGTTCCGCGGCGACTTCTACAAGCACACGCTGATGACGCCCTTCTTCACGCCCGACCGTGCCGAGCTGGCCGGCTTCGGTCGACCGAAGATCTACCTCGCCGGCGTCGGCGAGAAGATGACCGAGGTGTGCGGCGAGGTGTGCGACGGTTTCATCTGCCACGGTTTCACCACCGAAAAGTACCTGCGGGAGGTCACCATCCCGGCTCTCGAGCGCGGTCGTGCGAAGGCGGGCAAGACCATGGAGGGCTTCGACATCGTCGGCCCGAGCTTCGTGGTCACCGGCACGGACGACAGGGAGATGGAGGCGGCGGCTGCCGGCACGCGCCAGCAGATCGCGTTCTACGGTTCCACCCCCGCGTACCGCGGCGTTCTCGACATCCACGGATGGGGCGGCCTGCAGGACGAACTGAACACACTGTCGAAGCAGGGCAAGTGGGTGGAGATGGGCAACCTGATCACCGACGACATCCTGAACACCTTCGCCGTCGTGGGCGAGCCCGAGGGCATCGCACCCGAGCTGCACCGTCGCTACGGCGACGTGATCAGCCGGATCAGCTTCTACGCGCCGTACAGGAGCGACCCGGCGCGTTGGCTGCCCGTGATCGAGGCGATCAAGAAGGGCTGAGCCCGGGGGTCAGCCG
>JBMUAQ010000009.1:0-31550 GCA_049454855.1 Ilumatobacteraceae bacterium | reverse complement strand
GCAGATCGGCATCGGCGTGGCGGTGTACGTGGAGATCACCGGCGGCGTCGGCAACGGCGAGCAGGCCAAGGTGGAGGTGCTCGAGGACGGCCGCGCCGTCATCTACACCGGCACCTCCCCCCACGGCCAGGGCCACGCCACGTCGTGGGCCATGCTCGCGAGCGAGCGCACCGGCATCCCGATCGAGAGGATCGACGTCGTGTGGGGCGACACCGACCTCACCCCGGTGGGTTCGGGCACGATGGGCTCGCGCTCGCTGCAGCAGGGCGGCAACGCCGTGTGGTCGGTGACCGGCACCCTCGTCGACAAGGCGAAGAAGGTCGCTGCCCGTCTGCTCGAGGCGAACGAGGCCGACGTGGTGCTCGACACCGAGCGCGGCGCGTTCCATGTTGCAGGCACCCCTGCGGTCGCCCGCACCTGGGCCGAGCTCGCGTCGGCCGAGAAGCCGAACGGCGGCCTGAGCCACGACGAGTTCATCGGCGTGCCCGGGGCCACCTTCCCGTTCGGTGCGCACGTCGCGGTGGTCGAGGTCGACACCGAGACCGGCAAGGTCACCCACGTGGCGCACACCGCGTGCGACGACGCCGGCAAGGTGCTGAACCCGTTGCTGCTCGAGGGGCAGATCCACGGCGGCGTCGCCCAGGGCGCGGCACAGGCACTGCTCGAGGAGGTGCTGTACGACGCGGACGGCAACCCCACCACGTCGAACCTGGCCGACTACGGCTTCATCTCGGCAGCCGAGCTGCCGAACGTGACCGTGGTGCACATGGAGACCCCCACACCGGTGAACCTCATCGGCGCGAAGGGCATCGGGGAGTCCGGCACCATCGGCTCCACGCCGGCGCTGCAGTCGGCCGTGGTCGACGCCGTGGCGCACCTCGGCGTGCGCCACATCGAGATGCCGTGCACGCCCCAGCGCGTGTGGGCCGCCATCGCATCGGCGAAGAACTGAACGACGAAGAACGAAAGACACGGAGAGACAGGACAACATCATGAAGGTTTCCATGACCGTCAACGGCACCACCCGCGAGGGTGACGTCGAGCCCCGCACACTTCTCGTGCACTACATCCGCGAGCACCTCGGCCTCACCGGCACGAACATCGGGTGCGACACCAGCAGCTGCGGCGCGTGCACGGTGCACGTCGACGGCGAGAGCGTGAAGTCGTGCACGATGCTGGCCGTGCAGGCCGACGGCTGCACCGTCACCACCATCGAGGGGATCTCGAGGGGCGACGAGATGCACCCGATGCAGAAGTCGTTCATGGAGAACCACGGGCTGCAGTGCGGCTACTGCACGCCGGGCATGGTCATGGCGGCAATCAGCCTGCTCGACGAGAACCCCTCGCCCACCGAGGACGACGTGCGCATCGGTCTCGAGGGCAACCTCTGCCGCTGCACCGGGTACCACAACATCGTGAAGTCCGTGCTCGCCGCGGCGAAGAAGTGAGGAGTCACGGATGATCCCCGCACCTTTCGACTACAAGCGCGCCGGCTCCGCAGCCGAGGCGATCTCCCTCGTCGGCCAGTACGGCGACGACGCGAAGTTCCTCGCGGGCGGCCACTCGCTCCTCCCGCTCATGAAACTGCGCCTCGCCCAGCCCGCCGTGCTGGTGGACATCGCCCGCCTCTCCGACCTCTCGTACGTGCGTGATGCCGGCGACCACATCGCCATCGGTGCGCTCACGCGGCACCGCGAGGTGGAGACCAACCCTGTCGTTCTGGCGAATGCACCTCTGCTGGCCCATGCGGCCTCGCACGTGGGCGACCCGCAGGTGCGCCACCGCGGCACCATCGGTGGCTCCATCGCGCACGCCGACCCCGCATCCGACCTGCCCGCCACCACGCTCGCGCTCGGCGCCACCTACGTGGCCCAGGGCCCGAACGGCACGAGGGAGATCCCCGCGTCGGCGTTCTACACCGGCTTCCTCGAGTCCGCACTCGCCGCCGACGAGATGCTCACCGAGATCCGGGTGCCGAAGATGAACGGGGCCGGCTGGAGCTTCCAGAAGTTCAACCGCCGCGCCCAGGACTGGGCGATCGTCGGTGTGGCCGCATGGCGCGACGGAAACCGCTCGGGTGTGGCGCTCGTGAACATGGGGTCCACACCGGTTCTCGCCACGAGCGTCGCGGACGCGATCGCAAAGGGTGCCTCCGTTGCCGATGCCGCCGCACTCGCCGCCGCGGAGGCCGAGCCGCAGTCCGACAACAACGCCACCTCCGAGTACCGCGAGCACCTCGCGAAGGTGCTGGTGCGCCGCGCACTGGAGCAGGCCTCCTCCTGACGCTGCCGTCCGCGCCACAGGCGCGGAACATAACCTGAACACCCGTGACCGCCCTCGACGCCTCCCCTGTTGCGTCCCCGGACCGGTGGGCGGGGGTGCGCCGTGCCCTTCTCGTCACCTACTCGTGCGTGCTGCTGTGGAGCATCTTCGTGTGGGGTCTGCCCATCGACCGTCTGCTGGTGCTCACGTGGATGGCGGTGGCCTTCGGCCTCTCGTCCGTGGGGCGCTCTTTGACCGAAGTGAAGCAGACGGCGCGCGACTGGGTGGCCCTCGTGGCGATCTACCTCGCGTACGACTACAGCCGCGGCCTCGCCGACCAACTGGGCGTCGGGGTGAACTTCACCCTCCTGCAGGATCTCGACCGCGTCCTGTTCCTCGACCACAACCCGAACCTGTGGCTGCAGTGGCGCCTCTACACCCCGGGCGACGTGAAGTGGTACGACGTCGCCGGTGCGGTCATCTACATGTCGCACTTCGTGCTGCCGGTCGTTCCCCTCGCGTTGTTGCGGGTGCGCAACCGCACCGCATGGTTGCAGTACGTGCGCCGCTTCGCGGTCACGCTGTACGTGTCGGTGGGGGTCTTCATTGTGTTCCCCGCCGCCCCGCCGTGGATGGTGTCCGAGCGCGGGATCGGCCCGCAGGTGTCGCGCATCACCGGCCGCGGCTGGTGGGAGCTGAACCTGAAGACCATCTCGCAGACGATCAACCGTGGCGCGGCCGTGACGAACCCGGTGGCGGCGATGCCCTCGCTGCATGCGGGGCTCGCGCTTCTGGTGGCCCTCTGGTTCACGCGTAACTCGTCGTGGCGGGTGAGGTCGGCAGCCCTGCTCTTCCCGCTCTCGATGGCGGCGACGCTCGTGTACTTCGGCGAGCACTTCTTCGTCGACGCACTCGCCGGGTGGACGGTGGTGCTGCTCGCGTGGTGGGTCTCCGACCGCTGGGAGGCGAGGAAGGGCTGGGACAGCCCCTCGTTCAGGGTCGGCCGTGCCGCTGTCAGCCCCGGATCTGCACCGCGGAGCGACGCCCAACCCACGGCCTGAAAATCTCGGCCCTGATGCGGTTGTGCTCGTCGGCCGTGTCGTAGGCGTGCCAGGCGGCCTCGTCCTCGAACACCGCGACCACGGCGAAATCGGCGTTGTCGGCACCGAGGCCCACGTCGGGTCCGCACGTGTACGAGATGCAGCCCTCCAGCGTGCGCGCGTATGCCTCCAGTGCGGTGCGCGCGGTCTCGGCATGGCCGGGCGGCACGTCATCGTTCCACTCGAAGGTCACGATGTGTGTGAACACTTCCCCGCCCCTCAGATGAGACCGGCGTACGCGCCGCCGTCGACCTGCAGGTTCACACCGGTGACGAACCTCGCCTGGTCGCTGCACAGGAACGCGGCCACCGCACCGAAGTCGTACGGGTCGCCCACGGTGCGCGTGGGCACGGTTGCCGCGGCGGCATCCATGTTCTCCCCGTACAGCTGGCGGATGCGGTCGGTGGCGTGCGTCCCGGGCTGGATGGTGTTCACGGTGACACCGTCGGCCGCGATCTCCCGCGACACCGTCTTCAGGTAGGCGGTGACACCCGCACGAGCCGTGTTCGACAGGATGATGTTCGGGATCGGCTGGCGGACCGAGGCAGAGGTGATGGCCAGCACCCGACCCCACCCGCGCTCCCGCATCGGCGGGATTGCCACGTTGCACATCGCCACCACCGACAGAAGGCTGCGCTCGAGGGCGGGCAGGTACTCGGCCTCGGGCGTCGAGCCGAACGTGCCGGCCGGAGGGCCGCCGCCGTTCGCCACCAGGATGTCGACACTGCCGAGCATGCCGATTGCACGCTCCACGAACTCGTGGCCGCCGTCGGCCGTGGACACGTCACACTCGAACCCGACCGCGCCGTTTCCGATCTCAGCGAGTGCGGCCGCCAGCCGGGACGCATCGCGACCGCACACAGCGACCCGCACGCCCTCGGCAGCAAGTGCCTTCGCTGTCCCGAGGCCGAGACCGGCCGTGCCCGCGGCAACCGCCGCCGTGCGTCCGCTGAGTCCGAGATCCATGCCGCAACCGTAGTCTTGAGCCGTGGCGATCGACCCCTCCTCACCCGCCGACGTCCGCGCCGGACTGGCCGCGCACGGGTACCTCGCCGACGAGGGCCTCGTCACCGCGGTGTTCCTCTCGGTGTCGCTGCGCAGACCGCTCTTTCTCGAGGGCGAGGCCGGGGTGGGCAAGACCGAGCTCGCCAAGACCATCGCGCGGTGGCAGGGCACCGAACTCATCCGGCTCCAGTGCTACGAGGGCATCGACTCCGCGCAGGCGGTGTACGACTGGGACTACTCACGCCAGCTGCTGCACCTCCGCGCCGCCGAGGCAACGGGCGAGGCATCACGCAGCGGCACATCCGACCTCGAGAACCAGCTGTACTCGGAGCGGTTCCTGCTGAAGCGCGCGCTGCTTCGCGCCATCGACCAGCACGGCCCCACGCGACCGGTTCTGCTCATCGACGAGATCGACCGCGCCGACGACGAGTTCGAGGCGTACCTGCTGGAGGTGCTGTCGGACTACCAGGTCACGGTGCCCGAGCTCGGCACGTTCCGCGCGGCCGTTCCGCCCATCGTTGTGCTCACCTCCAACCGCACGCGCGACGTGCACGACGCCCTGAAGCGGCGCTGTCTGTACCACTGGGTGGAGCACCCCGGGTTCGAGCGCGAGGTGGAGATCGTCTCCATGCGCGTTCCCGAGGCGGGCGAGGAGCTCACGCGACAGGTGGCGGCCGCCGTGGAGTCGCTGCGCACCATCAACCTGTACAAGCCGCCGGGCGTCGCCGAGACCATCGACTGGGCGGCCGCGCTCGCACGCCTCGGCGTGACGAGGCTCGATGACGACGTGGTGGGCCGCACACTCGGCACCGTGCTGAAATACCGCGAGGACCAGAGCAGGGTGCGCGAGCACGGTGTGGCCGCCGTGGTGCGCCATGCCCTCGAGCACGGCATGCTCCACGGGTGAGCGGCAACGACACCCTCGTCGCGGAGTCCGGCGCCGAGCGCATGGCTGTTGCGTTCGCCCGTCTGCTCCGCGGTGTCGACATCCTTGCCCCGCTCGACTCCGTGCTCACGTTCGTTGATGCGCTCTCGCTCGTGGGTCTCCACGACCGTGCCGCGGTGTACTGGGCGGCCAGGGCCACCCTCGTGCGGCGGCCCGAGGACGTCCCGGCGTTCGACCGCGCGTTCGCGGTGTTCTGGGACCACCGTGAGTCGTCGCACGCCGCGGAACAGGACGTGCTGCGGGTCACGATCGCCGTCGACACCGAGGAGGAGGGAGCCAACGACGGCTCGGTCCGCAACGACGACGACCCCACCATCACACTGCGCTTCAGCGGGGTGGAGACGCTGCGCTCGAAGGACTTCTCCGGCTACACCGACGACGAGATGCGGCTCGCACAGCAGTGGATGGAGCGCCTGCGCGTTGCGGGAACCCCGCGCGCGAGCCTGAGGTGGGTACCGTCACGCAGGGGCCGCCGGCCCGACATGCGCCGCACTGTGCGTGCGTCGCTCGCCGCGCAGGGCGAGGCCGTGCGCAGGCGCTGGTCACGTCACGGCGAACGCCCGCGGCGCATCGTGTTCCTGCTCGACATCAGCGGCTCGATGGAGCCCTACGCACGCGCGCTCGTGCGGTTCGTGCACGCCGGCGTGGCGGGCCGCCAGCGGGTGGAGGCGTTCACCCTCGGCACGCGTCTCACGCGCGTGAGCCGGGAGCTGTCCTCACGTGACCCCGACCGCGCCCTGCGCGACGCGGGCACCCGCGTGGAGGACTGGAGCGGCGGCACGCGCCTCGGCGAGACACTGCGGCGCTTCAACGACGAGTGGGGCGTGCGCGGCATGGCACGTGGCGCGATAGTCGTGATCCTGAGCGACGGGTGGGACCGCGGCGACCCCACGGTGCTCGGTGCCGAGATGCAGCGCCTCCACAGGGTCACCCACAGCATCGTGTGGGTGAACCCGCTGAAGGTCACCCCCGGGTACGCACCGCTCGCACGGGGAATGGCGGCGGCACTACCGTTCGTGGACGAGTTCGTCGAGGGACACAGCCTCGAGGCCCTAGAGCAACTGACGAAGGTGATCAACGGTGCGTGACCTGCTGGACGACATCGACCGCTGGAGGCGGGACGGCAAGCGCGTCGCTGTCGCGCGCGTCGTCGACACCCAGGGCTCGGGCCCCCGCGAGACCGGCGCGGCGATGGCCGTGAACGAGGACGGCGAGGTGATCGGCTCCGTCAGCGGCGGCTGCGTGGAGGGGGCCGTGGTGTCCGAGGCGCTCGCGATCCTCGCCGGTGAGCAGCCGAGCCGCGTGGTCACCTTCGGGTACTCCGACGACGAGGCGTTCGCCGTGGGTCTCACGTGCGGCGGCATCATCCACCTCTTCATCCAGCCCCTCGAGTGGTGAACCCGCGATGAGCAGCTCCACCTGGGACCTCTTCGCATCGCGCGTGCGCGACACGCTGCCGGTGGCGTTGTGCACGGTGATCGAGGGCCCGCACACGGGCGCCACCATGGCGGTCACACCCGAGGGTCTGCTGTCGGGCTCGCTCGGTGACCCCGGCCTCGACCGGGTGGTTCTGCGCGACGCAATGGGCGAGCTCGAGGCGGCGCGCACCGTCACCCGTCACTACGGCCCGCAGGGGCAGTCCACCCCGGAGGACCTCCAGGACACCGAGACCGTGCGCGTGTTCGTGGAGTCGTTCGCCCCGCCGCCGCGCATGTGGATCTTCGGTGCCGTGGACTTCACCGCAGCTCTCGCGCGGGTGGCGAAGGTGCTCGGTTACCGCGTCACCGTGTGCGATGCACGTGAGGTGTTCGCCACCAAGCGTCGGTTCCCCATGGCCGACGAGGTGATCGTGTCGTGGCCGGGGCCGTTGTTCGAGCGCTCGGGTCATCTGCTCGGTCCGCGTGACGCCGTGTGCATCCTCACCCACGACCCAAAGTTCGACGTGCCCGCGGTGCAGGGGGCCCTTGCCACGAAGGTGGCCTACATCGGCGTGATGGGCAGCCGCAAGACACACGCCAGGCGCCTCGAGCGGCTCGCCGAGGTGGGCATCACTGACCCTGCCGACCTCGCCCGGCTGTCCTCCCCCATCGGCCTCGACCTCGGCGGCCGCACGCCCGAGGAGACCGCCATCAGCATCGTGGGCGAGATCATCGCGCGCCGCACAGGGCGCACCGCCGCTCCTCTCGGCGCCACCGACGGCGCCATCCACTGACCCCCGCTAGAGGCGGTAGAGCGGGATCACGCTGGGGTCGGCCCACACGCTGCGCACGGCCTGTGCCTCGCTCATCATCTTCAGCTTCACGCGCTTGCCCTCGAACGGAGCGTGGATCATTGCGTTGCCGAGGCCGAGGTACATGTGCACGTGGGTTCCCTCGCCGACGATGTCGCCCCACACTGCGTCCTCGCGGTCGATGCGCATGTGACGGTCCTTCTGTGACACCGCCTGCCGCGGCATGTCGAGGCCGGCAACGCGCCATGCGTACCAGTGGAGACCGCTGCAGTCCATCTGCACGTACGGATCTTCCTTGCCCTCCACGTAGCGCACGCCGATCTGCGTGATGGCGGCGAGACCCGCGATCTGGTGGTCACGCGACGCGCGGCTCCACCTCCGGTGCAGCGCGGCAGCATCGAGGCCGAGACGCCGCGCGATCTCGTCGGACACCAGCCTGCGCAGCCTCAGGTACGTGGGGTCCTCGGTGTTCGGCTGGCGGAGCACGAGCGACAGCGCATCGGCCGCGTCCACGGCGAGCCTGTCGCGGCTGCGGAAGAGATAGCCCGGCATCTGGTTGCGCGGGTCGGGTGTGGGCTTCGTCGAGGACTTGCGGACCCCGTCGCCGGGCGGATCGGTGCGTGCGGCCGAGACGGCACCCGGAACCGCCAGAAGGGTCGCCACGGCCAGCAGCACGGCGGACACCCCGCGTCGGGCATGGCGGCGACAGGACATTTCGGGCAGGCTATTGCAAATGACGGATGTACCGCACAGCACCACGTTCGTCCTCCTCGCGGCAGGGGCCGGGAGCCGCTTTGCGGGGCCCGTCCACAAGCTCCTTGCCCCCGTCGGGGCCCTGCCCGTCGTCACACGGTCGGTGCGCGCCATGGTGGGCGCCGGCAGTGACCGGTGCGTGGTGGTCACGGGGGCCGACACCACGGCCGAGTTTCTCGCCGCGCTGGAGGGTGTGCCGACGGTGCACAACGACGCGTGGGCATCCGGACAGCGCTCGTCCGTCCTCCTCGCCATCGACACCGCCCGGCGCGCGGGCTCCACGCAGGTGGTGATCGGTCTTGCCGACCAGCCGTTCGTCACACCCGCGGCATGGGCCGCAGTCGCGCGCGCCGAGGCAGCGGTTGCGGTGGCCACGTATGCGGGACGCCGCGGGAACCCGGTGAAGCTGCGCTCCGATTCGTGGGATGCGTTCGAATCGGCGGATGCCGACCCGGATTCGGGTGCGCGCGTGCTCATGGAACGGAGGCCCGAACTCGTCGTGGAAGTAGCCTGCGAGGGGTCTCCCGACGACATCGACACACGTGAGGACTTGACGAAATGGACCTGAACCACGAATTCACCGTGAGCGTCCCCGTGGACGAGGCATGGAACATCCTCACCGACGTGGAGCGCATCGCACCCTGCCTGCCCGGTGCCGAGCTGCAGGAGGTCGAGGGCGACACGTACCGCGGCGTGGTGAAGGTGAAGGTCGGCCCGATCCAGGCACAGTTCAAGGGACAGGCCAGCTTCGTGGAGCGCGACGATGCGGGCCACCGTGCCGTTCTGAAGGGCGAGGGACGCGACACCGGCGGCAAGGGCAACGCATCGGCGTTGATCACCGCCCGCATGGAGGCGGTGTCGGCCGCCGAGACGAAGGTGAACGTGTCCACAGACCTCACCATCACCGGCAAGGTCGCGCAGTTCGGTCGCGGTGCCATGGCCGACATCAGCGACAAGCTGCTCAGCCAGTTCGTCGAGAACCTGAACACCCTCATTGCGAGCCAGCCCGCCACGGCCCCGGCAGAGGCACCTGCACCTGCCGCCGCTGCCGCAACGGAAGGCGTGCGGAGGATCGACGGCCCCGAGGCCACACCGATCGACCTGCTGGGAACTGCCGGTGCGCCGATCCTCAAGCGGGCACTGCCCGTGCTGGCCGTCGTCGCCGCCGTCGTCATCTGGCTGATCGTCAGGTAGCCGTGCGCTTGCCCGGCGCCGAACCCGGGCCGGAGGACCACGACGCAGTCGTGCGACTTCTCGGCCGCGAACCACGCGGCGAGTACACAGTCGCCGTGCGCGGTGCGGATGGCGGCCCCGTTGTGCTGTGCAACAGGCCCGTGCTGCGCGACGGCACGCCGATGCCGACACTTTTCTGGTTGTGCGGCCGCAACGAGGTCGCGGCCGTCGGGCGCCTCGAGTCGGAGGGTGCCGTGGACGCGGCGGAGGCCGAGATCGGGCTCGACACCGTGGACGGTGTGCACCGCGCGTACGCGGCACTCCGCGATGCCCTCATGCCGGACAACCACGACGGTCCCCGGCCGACCGGCGGCGTGGGTGGCACGCGGCGCGGCGTGAAGTGCCTGCACGCGCATTTCGGTTGGGGGCTCGCCGGCGGCGACGACCCCGTGGGTGAATGGGTGGCGAGGCGGCTCGCCGAGCGCGGTGAGACGCACGCAACGAGGCTGGCATGACCGTCCGGGCGTTCATCGACGTGGGCACCAACTCCACGAACCTTCTCGTCACCGACGGCACGGCAGACCTCGTCCACGACGTGGTGGTGACGAGACTCGGTGGGGGCCTCCACCGCACTGGCGGGCTCTCCCCCGTCGCCGTCGAGCGCACGGTGGCAACCATCGTGCGACACGTGGAGAATGCACGTGCGCACGGTGCAACGGAAACCGTCGTGGTGGGAACGGCAGCGTGCCGGCGCGCATCGAACACGCAGGTGCTCATCGACTCGGTTGCTGCGGCAACCGGCCTCACCCTCAGCGTGCTGACGGAACAGGAAGAGGCGGAGCTCGCGTTTGCCGGTGCCGTGGACGGACTCCCCGCGACGGACGGTGACACGATGGTGCTCGACATCGGCGGCGGGAGCACCGAGATCTCCGTGGGCCGCGATGCACCGCATGCCACGGTCAGCATCCCGATCGGCGCGGTGACGGCGACGGAGTCCGACCTCGTCACCGACCCCCCGCGCCCCGAGGACCTCACGAACGTGATCGGCGCGGTGCAGGACGAACTCGAGGAGATCGGGCGCACCACGCCGTCGGCGCTCTCGGCCTCCCGTGTTGTCGGTGTCGCCGGCACCATCGTCACGGTCGCAGCAGTGGAGATCGGTCTGCAGAGCTTCGATGGTTCCGCACTCCACGGCTTCGAGCTCACGCGCGAGGCGGCAGAGGACGTGTTCCGCACGCTCGCCACGGAGTCCCTCGCCGACCGGAGGCTGAACCCCGGTCTGCCCGCCGACCGTGCGGACGTGATCGTGGCGGGGTGCTGCATCCTCGTGGCGGTGATGCGCCGTCTCCGGCTCGAATCCGTCACGGTGTCCACCCGTGGCCTTCTCCATGGGCTCGCCCTTCGTGGGAGACTCGCCTCGTGACCGCGATGCACCCGGGCCGCACCTCGAACCTCGGACTGCGTCTCTACGGGCGCAGGGTGGTGCTGCGTCCGCTCGTGGCACAGGACTTTGCGGCGTGGAGCGAGGTCCGGCGTCGCAACGGTGAATGGCTAACCCGCTGGGAGCCCATGCGCCTCCCCCACCAACCCGACCCGGAGACGAGCCGTGAGCTCTTCTCCGCGCGCTGCGCCGCCCGCGAGCGCGAACGGCATGCCGGCACGCAGTACTCGTTCGGCATCTTCGTCGACGGCGCATTCGCCGGCGAGATCAACCTCAACAACGTGATCCGCGGGGCGATGCAGTGCGCCACCATCGGGTACTGGATAGACCGGGCGCGGGCCGGCAACTCCTACATGTCGGAGGCCGTGGTGGTGCTCGCCGAGTTCGCCTTCGAGGAGCTGAACCTCCACCGCCTCGAGGTGTGCATCATCCCGCGCAACGCGAACAGCCGGCGCGTGATGGAGAAGCTGCACATCCGCGAGGAGGGCATCGCGAAGCGCTTCCTCGAGATCAACGGCGCGTGGGAGGACCACGTGCGCTACGGACTCACCGTGGAGGAATGGCACGAGCGCAGGCGGGAATGGTCCGTCGCCTGGCTCGGGCGCTGATCAACTCGCCTCGGCGAGCCTCTCCCACTCCTCGGCGCGGCGACGGCGCACCGTCTTGCGCCGCTTCCAGTCCTTCGTCTTCCAGTGCTTGAGGGGCTTGCGCCTGCTCTTCTCGCGTCCGCGCTCGGCATCGTGATGGTGAACGGGTTTCCACGCCGGTCCCGGCTCGTCGACGTCGTCGGGTTCGGTGCCGTTGCGCACCGCCTCCTCCACGAGGTGCAGCTCGCTGTGCACCCTGTGGCGTTCGTTGTGCGCGTGCGCCCTCACTTCGGCGCGCGGCACGGGAGCGACTTCCTCGCTGCGATGTCGTTTGCTCACCGCTGCCCCTTCCCGGGGACCCCGTGGGTCCCCTCCGGTTCCCTTGACGGGAAGGTACACCCGGATCGGTCCCTCGTGAAGTCTGTGGAAAAGTACGGACGTCAGACGTTCCGGCTCACGGCGAGACGCGGATGGTGCGGATGATCTCCGTCTGCGCGCCGTACGGTCGCACGGCGTAACGACAGGTGCCTGTGGACAGACCGGTGAGACGCGTCGGTCTCGCGCTGCACACTTTCGGCGTCAACGTCCGCAGTGTGGGTTCGTCGTCGGTGTCGGTGGACACTAGGTAGTCCACACGGATGGCGCGGCCCCTGCGCAGGGAGACCACCCGCGGAGCCACCACCCGGTCGGTGGACGTGCCCGCCCCCACGGCGTTCGATGCCTTCACCGACACCGCGTACACGCGTCCGGGCACGAGGCCGCGAACACGCACGGCTCGCTTGGTGCCGTCGACGGTCACGCGCTTCACGACCTTGCCCCCGTAGAGCACCGACACGCGGTACGAGGTGACAGCGGACCCGCCGTCACATGGAGGGTCCCACCCCACCAGCAACGACGAGGAGTCCGGTGTGACCACGATGTTGCCCGGGCGTCCCGGCGTGCGCACCGTGGAGACGGGAGCAGTGTCGACAAGAAGCAACCTGTTCGCCGACGTGGCGTCGAGCCCGGTGATCACGTTCTTCGTCGACCTCTCGACAACCGCATCGACGAGCTGACCCGGGCACAGGCCCGGCTGCTGGCCGGCGAGCAGGGCCACCGCGCCCGCCACGTGCGGGGCTGCCATGGAGGTGCCGATGTCGCCCATGTAGTCGGTGTCGTTGCGGTACCAGCCCCCGTTCACAGGGCTCACCCTGTCACCGCCAGGTGCCCAGATGTCCACACACGGCCCGAAGTTGGAGTACGCAGCCGCGGCATCGGTCCGCGTGACCGAACCGACGGTGAATGATGCGGGGTCGTTCCCGGGCGCGATGCGGCATGCATCGATCCCCCTGCCCGAACTGTCGCCGTTGCCCGCGGCGACCACCACCACGATGCCGTCGCGCACGAGCTCCCTCACCATCTCGACGATGCTCGTGCCGTTGTCGCCGAGGTCTACCCCGAGACTCAGGTTGGCAACCGCAGCACGACCGGACTGGTGATGCCCCCTCACCCATCGCAACGCACCGGTGACATCCTCTATCTCGCCGTGGCCGTCACAGTCGAGCACCCGCACCGACACGATGCGGGCGGCGCGCGCCACACCCACGGTTGCCCCTGCAGCGACGGTGGCCACGTGCGTGCCGTGGCCGTCACAGTCCGACGACGGAGGGTCGACCTCGGAGTTGCCCGAATCGGTCGGGGCGTCGTACCCGGCCACCACGCGCCCGTTCAGCTGCTCATGGGTGGGGCGCACGCCGGAATCCACCACATAGATGTCGACTCCCTCCCCGGTCAGCGCGCCGACGGAGACGTTCCCGTCGAGAGGCAGGGCCGGCTGGTTGATGCGGTCGATGCTCCACAGGTCGGTGGGGGCGGAGGAGGCTGACACCGCCGCACGCGCCACTTCCTGCCGGACATCGGCTGCCGACCCGACCGGGACAACTCCCAGCAACACGGCGGCGGCCCCGGGAACCAGCAACCGCCTCTGCCACACGGCGATCGATGGTACCGTTTGAATGCATTTCAGGGACCGTCACGGTGCCCCCAGGGAGGAACGATGTCCGCTTCGTCGCACACCAGGAAATATTTCGCAGCAGTCGCCGCAACTGTGACGCTCGCGGGTCTCGGAGTGTCACCGGTCCGTGCCGGGGTCCAGTCACTCTCGAAGTCGTACCAACTCACCACGACACTGAAGGGTGCGCAGAACCTCACGGTGCTGCTGGTGTCGGCAAAGGGCCAGACACTCGCATCCGCGAAGGTCACGAAGAAGACCCAGAAGATCACCCTGAAGTCATCGAAGGTGTCCACCACGAAGGGCGCCACCATCCAGTTGGTGAGTGGTGCTTCGGCCACCGGCAAAGGCGCCTACTTCGGGCCGGGTGTGGTCGGCTGGACGGGCTCGAAGTCGTCCACCGCCTCGAAGGTGACCTCGAAGCTGAAGGCCTCGAAATCAACGAAGATCTCGCTCGGAACCCTGCAGGTGAAGAAGGTCTCCGCCATGCAGGGCTACGCCGTGGCACTCGCCAAGAGCAAACTCGCCGACACCTCCACCGGTGCGCTCGCGAAGGCCTCGAAGGGCAGGCCAACGGGCGTGGGCAACTACGGAAAGAACCAATCGGTGTCGAGCGGTGACTTCACCGTGACCGCAGCCGCAGTCGGTGACCCGTGCCAGCCGGCCAACACGCCCACGTGCGGACCCGACGGCAGGGAACTCGCACCGCCCACCAACAACCCGGGCCAGCAGCCGGTCAACCAGCAGCCCGCCCAGGGAGGCGGACTGGCGGAATCCACTGACGACCTGCTCGGTGGCGACAAGGATGACGACGGCATCCCGAACGCATTCGACGTGAACGACGACGGCGACGCCGTGGTGGACTCCGCCGACTCCTCCACGCCTGCGCCGAAGGTCGCCGTGGAGAACGCCACACAGGCCAACTGTGCGTCGGTGGATTTCAGGATCTTCACCAACTTCAAGGCCACGCAGCCCCGCTTCGCCGGCACCATCAACGCCTACGGTGCAGGCGCCTTCGAGGCCACACCCGCCAACATCGCCTCTGCAATCACGAAGACCATGTCGATGGTGTTCCAGCCGGTCACCTCGGTGTGTGGCTCCAACGTCACGAAGCTCGAGCTGAAGGGCAACGGCGCACCGTACGCCCCGGCCAACTACGTGGAACTGAGGAACACCTGCAACACCGGCGACTACCAGTGGTCGATCGGCCAGGGGAAGATGTGCGGCGGTGACGCGGCAAAGCAGTTCGACTTCGGTTCGGCCTACACCTTCACCGGCACCGACCTGCCGAACGGTCTGCACACCTTCACGATGAGGGCCACCACCGCCGACGGGAACTCATACGAGTTCACCAGCAGCCCCGGTTTCGTTTTCGTGACACACCCGATGTTCTTCGCCTGGTCCACCGACGGGACGAACTTCAACAACATCGACTACACGCAGTCCGTCAACGGGCCTGACGGCGCCGCGCTGGCGAGCGAGCCGAACATCACCGTCGGCCAGTCGGGCACGCTGTGGCTGCGGGCGTACCGCCCCCAGCGACTCGCCAACGACGGCGAGACCGGCTCGTTCTACGACCTCGGCGGCTTCTACTTCGTGCCCGACATCCCGAACGCGGGTGTCGGACAGTGTGATGCCCTGAAGTCCACCGACACGGCGATGGCGAACGACACCCCCGTCGACACGGCGAACAAGCCGTACGTCACCCTGCAGTGGGCCATCGGTTCGAAGTGCTTCGGAGTGCCGCCGCGCAACGCAACGTGGACCCCGGGTGCCACCGATTTCGACATCCAGGTGCTGCCCACCGGCCCAGGGGGGAACTCGGCACAGAAGGTCAGAATCACCCTCTCCTGAACCGTCAGGAGAGGAGGGTCACTTCTTCGAGATCTTCTTCTGCATCGCGCCGATCATCTCGGCGAACCAGGGCTGCTTCGTGCTCCACAGCTGGGGCTCGAGTTCCCGTGCCACCGCATCGGGGTGGGTGGTCACGTCGTGCATCTCCTTGATGGTCTTCTTCGTGACCTCGAGGAGAGCGCGGGGACGGCTGGCGGCCCTGGCGGCCATCTCCTGTGCGGCATCGAGCAGCCTGTCGTCATCCACGCACTTCCACACGAGACCGATGCGCTCGGCCTCCGCACCGTCGAGGACCTCACCGAAGACCACGGCCGCCATGGTGGCCTGCGGGCCCGCGATGCGGCGGAACATCCAAGTGTGGCCACCCCCGGGATGGATGCCGATCTGGAGGAAGCGCGTGTCGAACCGGGCACGGCGCGCGGCGATGCGCACGTCGCACCCGAGGGCAAGGTTCATGCCCGCGCCGACCGCGGCACCGTTCACCGCGGCAAGCGTGGGCAGTGGGCTCCGCGCAATGCGGAGGAACCCCTCGTAGATGTTCCCGAGGCTCGTGCCCGACGCCTCGGCGAGATTGCCGAGGTTCGCGCCGGCACAGAACGCCGGCGCCGCACCGGTGACCACGAGTGCACCCACTGCGTCATTTCCCTCGATGTCGTCCATGGCGGCGGTGATCTCGGCGACCATCGGCGCGGTGAGCGTGTTCCGCTCGTCGGGGTTGTTGAGGGTGAGCGTGGCCACACCGTCGGTGACCGAGACCAGTACGAGACTCATGGGCGGTCAGTCTTCCACACGGCTTCCCGGCACCGGTCCCCCGTGGCCTACGGTGTGCCCATGTCCGCAGACTCAGTTCTCTACGAGGCGAGCGACGGCATCGCCACCGTCACCCTGAACCGGCCCGACAAGCGCAACGCCCTGAACTCCGAGGTGCTGCGGCTGCTGCCCGAGCTCATGCTGCGCGCCGAGCGTGACCCCGGGGTTGACGTGATCATCCTCACCGGCAGCGACCCCGCGTTCTGTGCAGGCCTCGATCTCAAACAACTGGGTGAGACGGGCGAGAACCTGCGCGGCTCTGGGGCCGACGGCACACCGAACTCCACCGGGGTGCGCGGGCCCTTCCCTGCCCTCACCAAGCCGCTCATCGGTGCGGTGAACGGTGTGGCCATCACCGGCGGTTTCGAGCTGGCGCTGAACTGTGACTTCCTCGTGGCGAGCGAGCACGCAAAGTTCGGTGACACGCACTCGCGCGTGGGCGTGATGCCGGGCTGGGGGCTCACGGTGCTCCTGCCGCAGGCCATCGGCACCAGGCGGGCCATCGAGATGAGTCTCACGGGGAACTTCATGGGCGCGGAGGAGGCTCTCGCGTTCGGACTGGTGAACCATGTGGTGCCGCACGGCGAACTGATGCACTTCACCCGGTTGCTCGCCTCCGACATCATCGGGAACGAGCGTGACGGGGTTCGCCGCATGCTGCAGACCTACAAGGAACACGGCGCGGCCGTGGAGCAGTGGGAGCACGAGGCGGCCGTGGGGGCCACCTGGCGCCGCACCCATTTCGCCACAGAGAAGGTGGCGGAACGCCGCGCCCGCATCATGGAGCGCGGACGCGCCCAGTGAGGCTCAGGCGGTGAGTTCGCTCACTGCCGTGATGGTGATTCCCCCGCGGGGGTGCTGACGCAGCTCCACGCGCACGCGCCGCGGCCTCGCGGTGGCCATCACCTCTCCGGCAATCTCGGCGGCGAGTGCCTCGGCGAACACCGCGCGGTCGCGGAAACCCCACAGGTACAGCTTCAGGCTCTTCGACTCGATGCAGTGCGCGGCCGGTTCGTAGTCGATCCGCACGGAGGAGATGTCGGGCTGGCCCGTGACAGGGCACATCGACATGAGCTCGTCGGTGGAGAACGACACCGACGTCACGTTCGCCGGCGCGGGGAACACCTCCACGTGCTCAATCGCGCCGCGCACGGTGCTGCCGAGAATTGTGAGGCCGGGAATCTCGCTCATGCGTTCAGGCTACGCAGCCACATCCCCGTTGTGCGCCGGTCGCGCGTCGCGTTCAGCGGAGGTCGGCAGGGAGGATCTCGAGAAGAGGCACGAGCGGCCGCGGGCCCACGTGCGAGATCACCTCGGCGGCCGCCACCGCGCCGATCCGGGCACACGTGGTGAGGTCACGTCCCTGCGTGAGACCCCACAGGAACCCCGCCGCGAAGAGGTCGCCGGCACCCGTGGTGTCCACCACGTCCACACCGGGAACGGCGGGCACCGCGTGCACGTCGTCGCGGGTGACGATGACGCTGCCCTTCTCGCTGCGCGTGACGGCGGCGATGTGACAGTCCTGCCGCAGCAGGGCAACCGCGTCGTCGATGTCGGTGCACTCGTACAGCGAGTTCAGCTCGTCCTCATTGGCGAAAAGAAGGTCGACGTCGTCGCGCACGAGCGCACGGAAGTCGTCCCGGTGGCGGTCGACGCAGAACGAGTCGCTGAGGGTGAGCGCCACCACGCGGCCGGCGGCGTGCGCGCGGGCGGCTGCCTCGCGGAAGGCCGCCTTCGCCTCGTCGCGGTCGAACAGGTAGCCCTCCAGGTACACGACGGCGGCGGACTCCACGAGTCGGTCGTCCATGTCGTCGAGCGACAGGTGCGTGCTGACACCGAGGTAGGTGTTCATGGTGCGCTGCGCGTCGGGAGTGACCACCACGATGGACCGGGCCGTCGGCAGTTCACCGCCGCCGTTGCCGCTGTGGAAGTCCACCCCGATGCTGCGCATGCCGTCGGTGAAGATGCGCCCGAACGGGTCGTCGGCGACCTTGCCGATGTAGGCGGCGTGCCCACCGAGGCTCGCGACACCCGCGATGGTGTTGGCCGCCGAACCACCGCTGGTCTCGATGCGGTCGGACAACGAGGAGGTGAGCGACAGCGCACGGTCGGTCTCGATGAGCGACATCGAGCCCTTCACCATCCCGTTCGAGTCGAGGAAGGCATCGTCGACCATGGAGATCACGTCGACAATCGCGTTGCCGATGCCCACCACGTCGTAGCGGATGCCCTCCTTGTTCGACAGTCCGGGAACGTGGGCGGTGAAGGGATGCTGTCTCGGCACGGTTTCCCACGGTAGTCCCCCGCAGGCACAGGGTTAGCCTTGCGGCGTGAGCCACCTCGACAACCCCCACCGTCTCCCCCGCACCGTACTTCCGCGTCGCTACGACCTCTCGCTGGAGCCCGACCTCGCCGGCGCGTCGTTCACGGGGACGGTCACGATTGCCTGCGAGGCCGTCTCGTCCGCCGACGAGATCGTGATGAACGCGAAGGAGCTCGAGGTGAGCCGCGTCACCGTGAACGGTGCAGATGCCCCGTTCACCCTGCACGACCCCACCGAGCGGCTCGTGATCGATGCGCGGGTGGCGGCCGGGCCGGTCACCGTCGTGGTGGAGTTCGCGGGGATCCTGAACGACAAGCTGCGCGGCTGGTACCGCAGCACGTTCCGCGACGACAACGGCACCGAGCACGTGATCGCCACCACGCAGATGCAGTCCACCGACTGCCGCAAGGCCTTCCCCTGCTTCGACGAACCCGACATGAAGGCAGTGTTCGCCGTCGACCTCACGGTGGAGTCCCACCTGCTCGCGATCTCGAACGGCCCCGAGACGCGGCGCGAGTCTGCCGGCAACGGCAAGGTTCGGGTGTGGTTCAAGGAGACCATGCCGATGTCCACCTACCTGGTGGCCTTCATCGTGGGGCCGCTGGAGGCAACCGAACCCGAGATGGTGAACGGCACCCCGGTGCGCGTGGTGCACGTGCCCGGGAAGGCACATCTCACGGGTTTCGGCATGAAGGTGGGCACGTTCGCCCTCGACTGGTTCGAGAAGTACTACGGCATCCCCTACCCGAGCGACAAGGTCGACCTGGTGGCCCTCCCCGACTTCGCGGCCGGTGCCATGGAGAACCTCGGGTGCATCACCTTCCGCGAGGTGCTGCTGCTGGTGGACCCCGCCACCAGCACACAGGTGGAGCAGGAGCTCGTGGCCGACGTGGTTGCGCACGAGCTGGCCCACATGTGGTTCGGTGACCTCGTGACCATGGGTTGGTGGAACGGCATCTGGCTGAACGAGGCGTTCGCCACCTTCATGGAGATCGCCGCGTGCGATGCGTTCGCACCCGAATGGGAGCGGTGGACCAGCTTCGGACTCGAGCGCAGCGCCGCGTTCGAGGTGGACAGCCTGCACAACACCCGCAGCGTGGAGTTCCCGGTGCACGCGCCCGACGACTGCGAGGGCATGTTCGACGTGCTCACCTACCAGAAGGGCGGCGCGATCCTGCGCATGCTGGAGCAGTACCTCGGCGAGGACCGCTTCCGGGCCGGCGTCAGCCACTACCTGCGCAGGCACTCGTACTCGAACACGGAGACCAACGACCTCTGGGACGCCATCGAGGAGACCGTGAACGCCGACGGGGGCGGGAAGGTACCCGTGCGCAGGTTGATGGACAGCTTCATCTGGCAGCCCGGCTTCCCGTTGGTGTCGGCACGACAGGACGGTGACGAGCTCGTGCTGTCACAGTGCCGCTTCACCTTCGACAACGACCCCGATGCCACCCTGTGGGTGCTGCCCGTGCACGTGCGCAGCGGCGGTCGTGAGTTGAAGGTGCTCATGGAGACCGACGAGACACGCATCAGGCTGCCCGACCCCTCCGGAGCGGTGGTGGTGAACGCGGGTGGCCACGGGTTCTTCCGCGTCTCGTACTCCGCCGGACTTCTGGCGCGGCTCGACGGGGCGGCGCTGCGCGGCATGGAGATCATCGAGCGCTACAACCTGGTGGACGACGCATGGAACGCGGTGACCGCCGGCAACTTGTCGGCAGCGGACTTCCTCTCGTTCGCCGGGCAGTTCCGCGACGAGCGCGACCTCGCGGTGTGGCAGGCACTCGCCATCGGCCTGCGCGGCGCCGGACGCCTGCTGGAACGCACGCAGCTCGACGCCCTCGCGGCACGCATCCGCCACCTGACCGCCCCCGCCCTCGCCGACCTCGGCACCACCGCCCGCGAGGGCGAGCCCGACCTCACCGCCAAGCTGCGCGGCCTGCTGGTGGGCCTCGTCGCCGTGTCGGGGAAGGACGCCGACCTGCAGCGCAGGTGCCGCGAGATCCTGCGCAGCCCCGACGCACCGGGCAACGACCCCGAACTGGTGGCGGCAGCCACCACGGTGGTTGCGGCCACGGGGAACGCGGATGACTACGAGTGGGTTCTCCAGCGCTTCCGCAACCCGGACACACCGCAGGAGCAGATCCGCATGCTGTACGCGCTCGCTGAGTTCGACGACGCCGACCTCATGCGCCGCACGTGCGAGCTCGCCTTCAGCGGTGAGGTGAAGACGCAGAACGCACCGTTCCTGCTGAACCGCTGCATCGCCAACCGGTTCCACGGGGAGCTGGCATGGTCGATCGTGCAGCAGAACTGGAAGACGGCGAACGAGAGGTTCCCCGTGAACACCATCGTGCGCATGGTCGACTCCACCAAGATGCTGAACAGCGACGTGGCAGAGGCGTCGGTGCAGGCGTTCTTCGGCGAACACGACATCCCCCAGGCGACCAAGACGCTCCAGCAAGTGCTGGAGCGTCAGCGGGTGAATGCCGCGCTCCGCCGTCGCGAATCAGGGAATCTGGCCTCGGCCCTGACAGAATGATCCTCCGTGGGAAGGGGCTCCAGACTCGTCGCCGTCGCGTTCCTGGCCCTTGCCGGGGTGGCCACCACCGGCCGCACGGGGCCCGCGGACGCGGTTCCCGTTGACGACTGGACCAGCGACCTCACCGAATGCGTGTGGACCAACGGGCGCTCCACCTCGTGCTCCCTGAACATGTCGTCACCCGTCGCGACGATGACGATTTCCGGAACCAACACGAACACCACCTACGAGGACCTCGGGGACAAATCGATCCTCGCCCGTCGGTTCGACTCCAACCGGCCGAGCATCAACTTCGTCACCGACGCAGTGGGCGGTGACATCGGCTCGATCTCGTTCAAGCACTTTCACAACCACAGCACCGACAATGCCCCGAACTCCTACACGGTCATGATGGAGATTCTCGACAGCGCCACCAACACATGGTCGGCGTTCGGTGACCCCTACACGGTCGCCAACATCGGCGTCTACCCGATCTACCCCGGCCCGCAGACGGTGAACCTGCCGACTCCTATCGTCCTGCTCCCCAACACCGACTACTCGCTGCGGTGGCAGGTCACCGACAACGGACCGGGGTTCACGAACTTCACGAACGGGAGTTTCTACGGCATCTCGAACCTCGTCATGGGATTCAGGAAGAACCAGTCGATCACCGTCACCCAGGCTGCTGACACCGCAGCGGGCGGGACCGTGTCGCTCTCAGCGAACATCTCATCGGGTCTGCCGGTGACGTGGGCCTCGACCACCCCCGGGGTCTGCACGGTTGCCGGCTCGACGGCAAGTCTCCTTGCCCCCGGAACGTGCACCGTCACTGCGGACCAGACCGGCGACGCGGTGTGGGTTGCCGCCCCACAACAGACGATGTCGTTCAACGTGCTCCCGGCCGCCACCACGACAACCAACCCCACCACCAGCAGCACATCCACCACCAGCGTTCCCGCTGTCACCACCACCGATGCCGTGCTGACGGCCGCCGCAACCACCACCACCGCACCGGGCCCCGCCGGGCCCACCACCGCACCGGGCCCCGCCGGGCCCACCACCGTGCCGGGTCGCGCCGCATCTGCCGTGAACCAACCGACTCCGCCCCGGGTGGCGTTCCCCGCAACCACCACCACGGCGGTTGCGGTTGTGCCGGTCACCACCACGTCCACCACCACCCTGCCTCTGCCAGCTGTTGCACCAGCGCCGGTGCCGTCCCCGGTGGTCGACCCCTCGTCGTCACCGTTCCGCACCGCGCGGTCCGCCGACCGCTTCTTCAGCGTGGCCCTTGCGACGGCACCATCAGGCACCGCGGTGCTGTCGGGAACATCCGCAGGGCTCGCGCCGGGATCAGTGGTGTCCGTTGTTCTCCAGCCGGGTTCCGTGAGCGTGGGCACCGTCACCGTGGCAGCCGATGGCACCGCGATTCTCGACCTGCCGCTGCCGGCGTCGTTCGACGCCATGACGAGCCGCGTGGAGCTGCGTGCGACATCGGCCGACGGCGAGGAGGTCGGTGCGGTGGGGATGGTGCCGGCATCCGGGGACGACACCGATCTCTCGGCGGCCTCCTTCGGGGAGTTCATCGGCGTGCTGCCTGCCGCGCAGATCGAACGTGCGGCGGAATCGGGCCTCCCCGTGTACGACACGCTGCGCAACGTGGGCGACACCGTGGCACTCACCACCTCGGCGGCGGTTGTCGGTGCACTGGCCCTCGGCAGCATCGCATCGGGCGCCGGCGGACGGAACCGTGACAGCCGACGGCCGCGCGGTGGCGGGGACGACCGGAGCAGCGATGCCATGCGCGTGCGCGCAGGCCGTCGCCGCAACGAGGACGACGAGGAGGAAAGCAACAGTGACGAGTCCGCCGAGGCCGAACTCGGCGCGACTGATGCGAACCTGCTCGACTCGACGGGTTCCGCGCACGAGGGGCGCGGTGACCGCAGCAGGTCGTGGCGGTTGCCCGGTGCGGAGCTGCTGCAGCGGTTCGTCGGGTCACTGGCCCGGTGGGCGGAGCACAGGTCGATGCTGGTCACGAGGGTGGCCACCGACGGTCAGTGGGCGCGCGCAAGCCTCGGTTCGGCCGCATCGGCCCTGTGGCTGGCCGGCGGCACCATCGGTGCGCTCGCTGCACTGGCACCGTCGGGTGGGGTGGTGCGTCTGTCCGTCGGCTTCGCGTGCGTCATCGTCGCTCTTGCGATGCTCGATGCGGCGGCCGGGGCATTTGCGTTCGGCACCTTCGTGATGGCGAACCTGCTCGCAGGAAATGTCGGGGGCCTGTTCGACACCAGGACCCTGCTCGGGGTGGCGCTCCTGTTCGTGGCACTGCCGTCGATCGGCAGTGCCATCCGTCCGTTCCGCCGCACCGTGGAGAACCGGCACAGCCTCATGGACCGCGCCGCCGACTATCTCATCGCACCGCTGTTCCTCGGGTACGCGGGCTCCGCGGCCTTCGCCGCGCTCAACGGCCTGTCCGGCCTCGACATGGTGTCGTCGGGGGATGCCGAGGTTCTGCGCAACGTCATCTTCGCGATGACGGTGATCCGACTGTTGCTGGAGGACTCGGTGCCGCGCGCGTACCCGCGTCGGTGGGCGGAGACCACGGTCGAGGTCGATCCCGCGCCGTCACGTGTGGTGCGCTCGGCGTCGGTTGCGATAGTGGGTGTGCTGTACCTGCTCGGCGCCGGCCCGTTCTACGGCTACGGCTGGCAGACCTGGGTCATCGTGTCGCTGCTGGTGGCCGTGCCCGCACTTGGCCAGGTGTCGCACCTGCTCCCCAACCTGCCGAGGGCGCACCGGGTGGTGCCCCGCGGGGTCCTGAGGTCGGTGCTGATGTGCTACTTCGGTGCGTGGTTCGCCACTGCCGTGATGTCGGCAGCCGGCAGTGCGGTGTCGGCGCGCAGCATCGCCGTGGTGCTGCTGCTGCCGGGTGTCGTTCTCGGGGTGATCGACTGCTTCGCCCGTGAGGGCGGGGAGTGGCCCGAGACCACCCTGAAACGCGCGGGCGGGCTCGCGCTCTGGGCCCTCTCGGCCCTCATCCTCGTCGGCATCGTCACCCCGTGAAACGGCCCGCTCCCGCGGGCCATTCGGGACGTGCAACCGCGGGCACTACTGTCACGCCATGCGCCGGGGGGTGATGCGGGCTGTCGTTGTGGCAGGCGCGGGCGTGTTCATGTCCGCACCGCTGGCGGCTGTGCAGGCCGAGCGAACCGCTGCACTGCCTGCACCCTGCAACCCTGCCGAGACGACCAACTCCGTCGGACTCGCCGTCTACACGTTCACGTCGATGACTGAGTGCTCCTTCACCCCACCCGCAAGCCTCGTCGGTGCAACCGTCTCGATGATTGCAGTCGGCGGGGGCGGTGGTGGTGCAGCGAACGGTGGCGGTGGCGGTGGCGGTGGCGAGCTCCGTCAGACCTCCCGTTACACAGTTCCCGCCAACGGTGCGTTCGTCGTGAGGGTGGGCATCGGTGGCACCAAGGGCACGGGCACGGGGATTGGCCCCGGTGTACTGCCCGGGTTCGGCGGTCAGTCGAGCATCGCGGTGTCAGTGAACGGCGCCGTAGCCACCGACATTCTCCGTTCCGTGGGTGGCGCAGGAGGAGTGCCCAACACGGCGGGACCGGCCGACCGTGCGGCGACAGGTTCAGGTGGCACCGGGGGGACACAGGCCCCCACGGGTCGTGGCGGTACGCCGAGCTCCCCGGTGACACAGGGACTGGCCGGTGAGAATGGTTTCACCTGGCCCGTCACATCGGACACCTTCGGCGGCGGGGGTGGCGGCGGGATCTGTGCTGTTCTCCCCGTTCTCCCGATCAACATCGACCCCCCGTCGGGCGGTGCGACGGGCGGAGGCGCGGGAGCAGGCAAGCGCCCAGGCGGCACGTTCTCCAGCGACGGGTCGGCAGCGATGCCGAACACCGGCAGCGGAGGCGGCGGCGGCGCGGGGTGCAGCGGCGCACTTGCCGGAGGCGCCGCGACGTCCTCCAACGGCGGTGAAGGCGGCAGCGGAGTGGTCGTGATGGTCGTCACCGCCGCCGCGGCTCCCACCACAACAGCCGCCGCAACTACCACAACCAACCCGAGGCTCGCCTTGAGCGGCACCACCACGACGGTTGCAGGCGTCATCACCCCGGTCGCCACCACCCTGCCGAGGACAACGCTGAGGACCCCCACGACACTCGCGGGCACAACGGTCTCCCCTGTCACCGGCCTCGTGGGCACCACCACCACCGCCGTCACGGGAACTGTGCCCGGTGCGACGCTCCTGCCGTCGGCCACCACCCTGCCCACCGGAACACCGACCGACGTCCGCAACGCGGTCTCGGCCACCACGGTGCCCGAGGTGGTACCCGGTGAGCCCGTGTTCTTCAGCTCTGTGCAGGAACCTGCCCAGTTCTTCGACATCGACTTCGGGGTGGTCGCCGGTGCGCCGGCACCCGGTGCCACCGTGAACGGCTCCGCTCGGGGTCTCACCCCCGGGAGCACCATCCGTGCGGTGCTCCGCTCGGACCCTGTCGTGCTTGCCGAGTTCACCGCGGGCACCGACGGCAGATCCGAGTTCTCGCTCACGTTGCCTGACGAGATCGCTGCGGGCACCCACACGCTCACATTCGAGGCCGTCAGCCTCGACGGCACTCCCGTCTCCTCGGTGACTGCGTTCTCCGTGAACGATGCGGGCATCACCGCTGCCGTGGTGGAGGCAGCCGAGATCGTCGGAACGACGGTTGACCTCGCCAGCGTGGAGCGGTCGGTCGAGGCACAACTTCCCGTGTACGACACCGAGCGCCACGTGTCGCGCACGGCGGCGATCGCCGCCACGGTTGTGGTGGCCACGAGCCTTGCCGGCATCGCAGCCACACAGGTGACCGGTGGGCTGGTGAGCACGGGAACGGTCGCAGGCACGGGATCACAGTCGCCACCAGCGGGAGGTGGCCCGGGAAACAACGCGGGCCGCATCCCCGAGGGACGCAGGGAGGACGAGCCCGAGGAGATGGAGGAGCCCGACGAGTTCGAGGGAACCGAGGCGAATCTCCTCGACGAACTCGACGACGACCGCGTCGGGCGCGGCGACAGGCGCGGGCTGTGGCAGCTGCCCGGGTACGCGCCGGTGGACAGGTTCCTCCGCCGCGCGGTGCCCGTGGCCGCGTCTCGTTCGATCCTCGGCACGAGAATCCTCCAGGACGGCCACTGGCTGAGGGCATCGACCGGTGTGGTCTCCCCTCTTCTGTGGATCGTGGGGCTGCTGGTCGGCGCGCTGTCGGCCGCCGGTCTGCCCGGGGTTGTCACCGCACCTGACGGCGCGGCGATCACGATGCTCGTTCTCCTCTCCATGCTCGACGCGATGACCGGTGCGGCAGGTTGGTTCGGTTTCGCCGCGGTTGCGCTCGTCACGGGCAACGTCACCGGTGTGTTCGACGTGCGCACGCTCCTCGGTCTCGGCGTGGTGCTCGTGGCCCTGCCGTCGATCGGCAGCAACATCCGCCCGTTCAGCAGGCCGTGGTCACGCGAGCGTTCGGCACTCGCCGACCGTCTGGGCGACTACCTGGTCATGCCCGTTCTGCTCGCTTTCATCGCGTCCTCCGCCTACGCCGCACTGAACGGCCTGTCCGGACTCGAGATGGTGGACAGCAGCGACACGGGCAGCCTCTTCGTCACGGTCCTCGTCGGCGCGTGGCTGCGCCTCCTCGGGGAGGACGCCGTGGTTGCCTGGTTCCCCCAGCGGTCGCAGGCTGTGAGGGTGCCGGTTGCCCACGAACCCACCGCCACCGCCAGGTTCGCAACGGTCGCGACGGGCGCCGTGCTGTACCTGCTCGCTGCCGCACCGTTCTTCGGGCTCGGCTGGCGCACGTGGCTCACCATCGCACTCGTGTCTCTCGTCCCGCTCCTGCAGCTGGCCGAGCACAGGGTGCCGAACCTCGAGACCGTGCACCGATGGTTCCCGCGCGGTCTGCTGCGCTTCGTGGTGATGATGTTCGTGACCGCATGGTTCGGCCGGTTCGTGCTGTCGCTTGCCGACGAGGCCGCCGACCCGCGCTCCGTCGCCGTGTTCATGCTGCTGCCCGGGGTGCTCGTCGGTCTCGTCGACCTCGTCGGTCGCGAGGGTGGCGAGTGGCGCGACAGCCGGCTGAAGAATGCCGCCGGGCTCGCAGTGTGGCTGCTGGCCGTGGCGGTGCTGTCGGGCCGCGTGACCCTCTGACCTGCTGACGCCCTGACCGGCCGTCAGCGGCTGGTGGGCTTCAGGGTGCCGTTCGCGACACCGTCGCGCAGTGCGGTCTTCAGGAACTTGCCGGCCGCGTTGCGCGGCAGCGGCTCGTTGATGATGATCACGTGGTTCGGCACCTTGAACGAGGAGATCTTCCCGTCCAGGAACTTCCAGAGGTCCTCCGCTGTGAAGGGAACCCCGTCGTTCGGCTTGATCGCCACGGCGACCTCCTCCCCCAGGCGCTCGTGGGGCACGCCGAACACGGCGGCCTCGTGCACCGCGGGGTGCTCGTAGATGGAGCCCTCGACTTCGGTGCAGAACACGTTCTCGCCGCCGCGCAGGATCATGTCCTTGATGCGGTCCTTGATGAAGAGGAAGCCGTCCTCGTCGATGTAGCCGCCGTCACCGGTGTGCAGCCAGCCGTTCTCGATGGTCTCGGCGGTGGCGTCGGGCCGGTTCCAGTAACCGCGGATCAGCATCGGGCCGAACATCATGATCTCGCCGTACTCGTTGGGGCCGAGCGGCTTCTTCGTCACGGGGTCCCACACGGCCAGTTCCATCGGGCGGTTCGCACGTCCGGTGGACGTGGGGCGCTCGGTGTAGAACTTGCCGATGTTGCCGGGGCCGAACGCGTTGGTCTCGGTCATGCCGTAGCCCAGCTGCGGCCCGCCGCCCTTGATGCTCTTTGCCACCTTGTCGACCAGCGTCGCGGGTGCCGGCGCACCGCCGCCGCCCACCGCCTTCAGCGACGAGGTGTCGAACTTCTCGAACTCGGGGTGGTTCACGAGGTCCCAGCTCTGGGTGGGCACGCCCACGAAGTTGGTGATGCGCTCCTGCTCGATGATGGGGAGTGCCTTGCCGGCGTCCCACTTGTACATGATGACGAGCTTCAGGCCCGCCACGAAGCACGACAGCATCACCGGCACGCACCCGGTCACGTGGAACAGCGGCACGATGAGGATGAACGACGTCGGCCACTTGCTCTCCGACAGCATCTTCTCGTCGGGGTCGCTCGCGAGTGCAAGCACCTGGTTGCGCGCCGAGAACGCCATCAGCGAGTTCACCACCGCGCGGTGGGTGGACACCGCACCCTTCGGCCGGCCGGTGGTGCCGGAGGTGTAGAGGATGGTGCAGTCGTCGTCGGGGGCGATGTCGGCCACGATCGGGCCGAGACCGCTCTTCACCACCTTCGACCACTCGTCGACATCGGGGCCGGTCTCGCGCTCGGGACGGGCCACCAGCATGCGGACGCCCAGCTCGCGGCACGAGTGGTGCGCGGTGTCGATGCGCTGCTGGTCACCGACCAGCACCTTCGCGCCGCTGTCCTTCAGGGCGAAGTCCATCTCGTCCTCGGTCCACCACGCGTTGAAGGACACGTTGATGGCGCCGATCGAGATGATCGCAGCGAACGAGATGATCCACTCGGGGTAGTTGCGCATGGCGACGGCAACGCGGTCGCCCTTCTTCACGCCGTACTCGTTCACCAGCACGTGGCAGAGCCCGTCCACCTCGTCCATGAGGCGGGCGAACGTGTAGCGCTCGCCCTCGTAGATCAGGAACGTGGCGTCACCGTGGTTGCGTGCGTTCTGCAGCGCGAGGGCCAGGTTCGGCGGTGCGTTCTTGAAGACCTCCATGCGCACGCCGCGCACCTCGGTCTCGGTGAGCTCGAACGGGGTGCCGGACTCCGGGTCGAACACTGCTTTCTGGGCGTCGATCCACGACAACGGCATGAGGCTCTCCAGGGGGTCGTTGGGGTTGTGGTGGAGCTGAGGGGAATTGAACCCCTGACCTCTTCATTGCGAACGAAGCGCTCTGCCAACTGAGCTACAGCCCCGTGAACGGGTATGGAGGCGAAAGTCTACGGGCGGCCGGTGCGGTCGTTCGCATCCCCGCAGGAATGAACCGTCCCGCAGCGGGTGTTGCGGTTCAGGCGGCGCGGTGGGTGCCGTAGTAGCGGCGCAGGTACTCCTGGTTGCGGATCTGCACGAGGGTGTAGCAGTACCCCACCAGGGCCACGGCGGCCACGGCGAACACGTAGACCATGGCGGTGCTGCCGGTGGTGAACGCGAGGAAGAGACTGAGTCCGTTCAGTGCCACGAGCCCGAACAGCACGTTGGTGCGGCGACGGCGCACGATCTCGCGTGGGCTGAGGTACATCTGCTCGGCGGCCACATGGTGGCGCGGGAGCGAGCCGGTGTGGTGGCTGCGGCGGTGGCGGGGCTCGGAGGCCGGCAGGTTCTCCACGGCCACGAGATGCGGACGGCGCTCGACCTGCGGACGGGCGGGTGCACCTCGGTACTGGGCCCTCGCGGCGGGCCGGGGAGACGGGGCGAGCGGGCGAGCCATGGAGCGCATCGGGGCCTGGGCACGGGGTGCCTGGGTGCGCTGGAGGGTGTGGAGCTGACGACGGAAGTCCGACACGGACGACAGATGCCCGCCGTCGAAGCGCGAACGCATCAGCGGCGGGAGAAGGACGGCCATCCAGGCAGCGCCCACGACAAGCAGAATCATGGTTCCCATAACTCGGGGATGAGCCTAACGATGGTTCCGGGGCGGACACCCCGTTATCGGGTTCCCAATGCCGTTTTCTCGGCCTGTTCTCGCCCATTCCCGGCTGTTGACAGGGTTTCTCGGCCCCGGTGTGACGGACGTTGCCCCCTTGACACGGGCCCCGGCCGCTGCCTCAGGCCCGCCGGTACTCCCCCGAGCGGCCCCCTGATTTCTCCCACAGGGCCACATCGGTGATGGACATCCCGCGGTCGGCGCTCTTGCACATGTCGTACACGGTGAGTGCAGCCACGCTGGCGGCGGTGAGTGCCTCCATCTCGACGCCTGTCTGGCCCACTGTCTCGACCGCGGCCTCGATGTCGATGCCCGCACCGTTCACCTGCACATCCACGGTGACCGACGAGACCGGCAACGGATGACACAGCGGGATCAGTTCGCTGGTGCGCTTGGCGGCCTGGATGCCCGCCACCCGGGCAACCGCGAGAACGTCGCCCTTTCCCACCGAACCCGACGAGATCGCGGCGGCCACCTCGGCTGTGGTGTTCACCCGGGCGCGGGCCACGGCGCGTCGGCGGGTGACGGGCTTGTCGCCCACGTCGACCATGCGGGCGCGGCCCGATCCGTCGAGGTGGGTGAAGGTGGGCTCGCTCACGGCCCCGAGCGTACGGGGCTCAGGAGAGCTTCAGGAAGAGGCGCTCCACCTCGTCGAGGGTGAAGCCCTCCCTGGCCCCGCGCTTGGGGTCCTGAAGGCAGCGCTGCATCCCCGAGGACAGCAGACGGAAGCCGACCTGCTCGAGCGCGGTGGAGGCGGCGGAGATCTGGGTGATCACGTCGCGGCACTCGCGGCCCTCCTCGATCATCTTGGACACTGCCCTCACCTGGCCCTCGATGCGGGCGAGGCGCTTGGTGAGGTTCTCCACGACGTCGGCTTCGAGTTCCACGGTGTCCTCCGATCGACGGGGCGGCGCCCCGAGTACCCCCCAGGGTACCACAGCACTTGCACAGGTTCATACCCCAGGGGGTATGATGGCCACGAAGGAGTCCCCACCATGATCTTCGAGCAGTTCTACCTCGAGTGCCTCAGCCACGCCTCGTACCTCATCGGTGACACCACCACGGGGAAGGCAGTGGTTGTCGACCCGCAGCGCGACATCCAGCAGTACCTCGACTCCGCACGCGGCCACGGACTCAGCATCACCCACGTGATCGAGACCCACTTCCACGCCGACTTCCTGTCCGGCCACCTCGAACTGGCACGGGCCACCGGCGCCGAGATCTGTTTCGGCAGCGAGGCACGTCCCCAGTTCCCCGCGCGGCTCATGGCCGATGGCGAGCGGATCTCCCTCGGTGAGGTGGAGCTCGAGATCCGCCACACACCCGGCCACACACCGGAGTCGATCTCCGTGGTGGTGCGCGAGCGCGCGGGCGACGCGGTTCCCTACGGCGTTCTCACCGGCGACACGCTGTTCATCGGCGATGTCGGCCGGCCCGACCTGCTGGTGAGCGTGGGCAAGACGGCCGACGAGCTCGGTCACATGCTGTTCGCCTCGCTGAAGCACAAGTTGCTCACCCTGCCCGACGACACCCGTGTGTTCCCCGCGCACGGGGCCGGCAGCGCGTGCGGCAAGAACCTGAGCACCGAGCGCTGGTCCACGATCGGCCAGCAGCGCACGGGCAACTACGCCCTCCAGTACACCGACGCGGAGTCCTTCGTGGCGGCCGTGACGGAGGGCCAGCCCGAGGCGCCCGGCTACTTCGTGTACGACGCGGTGCGCAACCAGCAGGACCGCGACGTGCTCGCCGAGCACGGCATCGCGCGCATCGGTTTTCTCAAGGTCGACATCGAGG
>JBMUAQ010000008.1:0-32507 GCA_049454855.1 Ilumatobacteraceae bacterium | reverse complement strand
ATTTCGGCTCGAAGGAGACCCTCTACGGCGAGATCTTCGAGCGGATCCTGTCGGACTGGCTCGAGCGGGTCGGGAGTGCCGTCGCCATCGACGCACGGGGCTGGGACAGGGTCGAGCTGGTGCTGAGAGCAGGCTTCGCACTGTTCGAGGATTATCCCGACTATGTGCGCCTGATGCGTCGGGAGGCTCTCGACGGTGGTTCCCATCTCGGAATCGACCTCGCATCCGTCCTGCGCCCGTTGTTCGACTCCGCCGCCGAGTACCTCGAGGGGCAGATGGACAGCGGGGCCCTGCGGCGCCTCGATCCCCGGCACCTCCTGATCACGGGTTACGGGGCGATCCTCACGTACTTCTCCGACGCGCCGTTCGTGAACGGACTGATCGATGACGAGGCACTCACGCCTGCGAACATCAGGGCCCACGCCGATGAAGTCATCGCGTTCTTCCGGGCCGCCCTGGTGGGCAACGGGTGACTCGGACGGCGGTGGCGCACCCAAGTAGCGTTGCGCCGTGAGCGGAGCCGGCAACACACTGTCAGAGAAGGACTCGAAGGCGGTACTGGCCTCATTCGGTGTGCCGTTCGCGGGCGAGAGAGTTGTCTCCGGGGCCGAGGAGGCCGGGGCAGCCGCCGCCGAGGTGGGACTGCCCGCAGTGGTGAAACTCGGGGGCGACAACATCGCCCACAAGACAGAGCGCGGGCTCGTCCGGCTCGGACTCGCTTCTGCGGCCGCAGTGGAGTCCGCCGCCGGCGAACTGCTCGGACTCGCACGGCCCGACGACGGCGACGTCCATCTCCTCGTTGCCGAGATGGTGAAAGGCACACGCGAACTGATCGCGGGGCTCTTCTGCGACCCCCAGTTCGGTCCCACGGTCATGGTCGGGGTCGGCGGGGTGCTCGCCGAGGCGGTGGGGGATGCGGTGTTCAGACCGGTGCCCGTCGACCATGCCGAGGCACTGCGGATGCTCGACGACCTCCGCACCCAGAAGCTTCTCGGAACGTTCCGCGGGGAGCAGGCAGTCGACAGGTCGGCCGTTGCCGACGTGTTGGTGGCACTGTCGCGTCTCTCCGCCGAACGCCCGGAGATCGTTTCCGTCGATGTGAACCCGCTGATCGTGCGTCCCGACGGATCGGTGGTGGCCGTCGATGCTCTTGTCGAGACGGGGACCAGGCCCGCGCTCGGGTCCGCAACGCGTCGATACGACGACAGTCGTTTCAGGGCCCTGTTCGAGCCGAAGGGTGTTCTCGTCACCGGTGCCTCGACACACCCGGGCAAGTTCGGTTTTGTGTCCCTCCACAACATCCTTGCCAACGGCTACACGGGCGCGGTTCACGGCACCAACCTGAGCGGCGAGGAGGTGCTCGGTGTGCAGACCGTGGCTGCCATCGACCGGCTGCAGGACGGAGTGGTCGATCTCGTCTTCGTGTGCACCCCTGCATCCGCCAACCCCGACCTCCTGCGCGCATGCGCGCGCAAGGGGATACGGGCGGCATTCCTCACGTCGGCCGGGTACGGCGAGGCAGGCGAGGAGGGACGACGACTCGAGTCGGAACTCGTCGCGCTTGCGGACGAACTCGGCATTCTTCTCGCCGGGCCGAACGGCCAGGGTGTGGTCTCCACCCCTGCGTCGCTGTGCGCACAGATCGTGGCTCCGTACCCTCCGCGCGGGTCCATCGCAGTCGCGAGCCAGAGCGGCAACTTCGTGTCGAGTTTCATGAACTACTCGCGCCAGACGGGGGTCGGGATCAGTCGAGCCGTGTCCGCAGGCAACGCCGCCGCCCTCGGGGTCGCCGATCTCGTGGAGTGGTACGGCAGCGACGACGAGAGTTCGGTCTCCCTCGCCTACGTGGAGGGCATCTCCAACGGACGCGACCTGATGGACCGACTCGGCGCAGTTGCCGCCAGCAAACCCGTGGTGGTGGTGAAGGGTGGTGCCACCGAGGGTGGCGCGCGCGCCGCCGCAAGCCACACCGGCGCGCTGGCCGCGAACGACGCAGTGTTCGACGGCGAGTGCCGCTACCACGGAATCACGCGCGCCGCCACGGTCGAGGAGGCGTTCGAGGCAGCGGCAACGTTCGCCACACAGCCACTTCCGAAGGGGCCGAACGTTGTCGTGCTCACCACGGCAGGCGGTTGGGGCGTCGTGACTGCTGATGCGATCACCCGCGACGGACTGCTCAGGCTCGCCCCTCTCGCCGACGACCTCCGCGCGGAGATCGACACCAAGCTCCCGCCCCGCTGGAGCCGCAACAACCCGGTGGACTGTGCCGGCGGTGAGACCCGCGACACCATCCCCGAGGTGATGGGCATCATCGCACGTCATCATTCTGTCGATGCAGTCGTCTATCTCGGAATCGGCATCCAGGCGAACCAGGCACGGATGATGCGCGAGGGACGTTTCCATCCCGACCACGGGCTCGGCCGCATCGTGGAGTACCACGAGCGCCAGGACGCACGGTTTGCCGAGGCGGCCGCAGCTCTGAGCGCAGAGACCGGCAAGCCCGTGCTGGTCGCCACCGAACTGGCCGTGGCAGACCCGTCGAACGCGGGGCCGGCGGCAGTGCGCGCATCGGCTCGGTTGTGTTACCCGTCGGGGAACAGGGCCGTCACCGCGCTCGGGCATCTCTACCGCTACGCGAGGTTCGTCGGTGAGGCCAATCGCTGACGGACGCCGACGTTCGGACAACCCGCTGCGGCTCGTTCTGGCGGTCGGCACTGCCGGGACGCTGCTGCTCGGGGGACTGTGGGCATATCTCGACGGTCTCGGCTCCCGCGCACGCGCGAGGGAAACGGTCACGGCACCCGAGCCGACGCGCCGGCCGGTGCTCTCGGTGCGGCGAACACCAGATGTCCTTTCGCTCGTGACACGGGCATCCCGGGTGACGTCGCGCATCGATGTGGCCGTGTCGTCGCTGCCAGCGGGGTCCTGCCTGACGGTGTCGTGGCTGGGCTCGAGCGTTGCCGAGGTGAGGCCGAACGAGCAGCTGGTACCGGGCAGTGTCATGAAGATCGTCACCGCTGCCGCTGCCCTCGAGGCACTGGGGGCAGACCGGACGTTTGTCACCTCGGTCAGGGTGACGAGGAACCCCGACGGTTCGGTTGCCGACATGTTCCTCGTGGGTGGCGGCGACCCGCTCCTCACACGTGACGAGTACGTGCGGACCGAGAAGTACCAGTCGTTCAACAACAGCCGCCTGGAGTCCATCGTCGACCGCATCGTCGCAGCGGGAATCACCGGCATCTCGGGTCGGGTGGTCGGCGTCGACACCCTGTTCGATGCGGAGCGCTTCGTGGGGGACTGGCCCGACTCGTTCCACGGAGTGGAGGCCGGTCCGCTCGGGGCGTTGATGGTGAACGACGGTGCTGTTGTCGGTCAGCCGACGAAGCCCGACGACCCTGCTCTCGCGTCCGCGCAGGAACTCGTGGCCCTCCTCGGGACCCGGGGTGTGACTGCGGCGTCGGGTGCCGCCCACGACGTGCTGCCGGAGGGAACCGAGGAGGTTCTCGTCCACGAGTCTGCACCACTGATTGACATCGTGGAGGAGATGCTGGTCAACAGCGACAACAACACCGCCGAGATCCTGCTGAAGCACGTCGGTCTTGCCCGCAAGGGTGTGGGATCCACCGCCAGCGGGGTGGCGGCAGTGTCGGAGCTGCTGGCGGAATGGGGTGTGAAGGACGGCGCGACGGTGGTGGACGGCTCCGGTCTCTCGTCTGCGAACAGGCTCACATGCTCGTCAGTCATGCGCATCCTCGACCAGCAGGCATCGGTCCTGCCCCCGCTGCTGGCGGTTGCCGGACGCACGGGAACGTTGCGGGACCTCCTGGAGGACACCCCCGCAGAGGGTCTGTTGGTCGGCAAGACCGGCACCCTGTCCGGCGTGAAGGCACTTGCCGGATACGTCCCGACGGAGGGGGAGGTTCCGCTCGAGTTCGTCCTCCTCATGAACAAGCCTGGCATCGACAACCGCAGTGCCTACAGGCCGGTGTGGTCACGGCTGGCGGACGCGATCGGGCGTGCGTCGGCCGAGCCGCGACCGACGGATCTCGCGCCGTGAGCGCAGTCTTTCCCCTGACACAGGCGTTTCTTCCCGGTGACGCGGTTGTCCTGCGTGTGTTCGAGCCCCGCTACCTCTCGATGTTCGCCGCGCTCGGACGCTCCGATGAGTCCACGTTCACCAGCGTCCTGATCGAGAGGGGTCCGGAGGTCGGAGGGGGCGACCGCCGTTTCCCGTACGGGGTGGAGGTGCACATCGATCTGGTCGCCGGCTCGGAGGGAACACTTGCCGTGTCGGGGACGGCGACCCATGTCGTGGAGGTGACCGAGTGGCTGGCCGATGACCCCTGGCCGCGAGGTGTCACCGCAGCGGTTCCCGCATCCGATGCCGCGCCGTCGGTGCTGCGCGATGTTGCCTCGGCGTTGACCGTGCTCGCCCAGACCGTGCGGAGTCTCCTCGAGCGCCACGGCGTGGACCGGGTGAGCGCACCCGGTCCTGTGTTGTCCTCCCTGTCCACGGTTGCGGGCGGCCGCTGGTACGGGACTGAGCCGTCCGTGCGCGACGTGGAGTTTGCCCTCTGGTCCGTCGCGCGTGCGGTGCCGTGCGGGCCCCTCGACAGGTACTCCCTGCTCGTGCCGGGAGAGTTGAGGAGCCGTGTCGGGACCCTCCGCCGCATCGTGGAACACACCGACGAGGTACTCGCATTCGGTCGTGATGCCCGGAGGTAGTCGCCTTGTGCCGGGGCCTGCGTAGGCTGGCCCGATGAGCGCGACGACAGACCGGTCGATGTCGCCGACCGAGAGGGTGGGCGATCTGGTCGGCTCGGTCAGGGCATATGCCGTGCAGGAGACTGTCGGTCCAGCGCGGGGTGCGGCCAGATGGCTCGCGTACGGGTCGGTCGGCGCACTGTTCACCGGGCTCGGCATCGTTCTCCTCGCCCTCGGTCTGCTGAGGATGGTCCAGGACATCGGCGGCACCGCGCTTTCGGGTGGATGGTCGTTCGTGCCCCATCTCGCGTCGGCTGCGGTTCTGTCGGTGCTGTCGTTCATCGCCCTCCGCAGGGCGGGCAGGTCAACACTGGGGAGGAAGCCGTGAGTGAGGACGGTCGGATCAGCCGCGACGACCTGGAGAACAAGTTCCGGGCACTGCAGGCGGACATCCAGGGCAGGGCAGAGGACAAGCGACAGTCGATCATCACCGTCGGCTCTGCGGTCGCGGCCGCCGTGGTCGTGCTCGCTTACCTGCTCGGGCGTCGTTCCGGCCGCAGGCGCGCCGGTCGCGTCGAGTTCCGTCGGTACTGATGCGGTCACTCCTGCGTTTCCTCGCGAGACGGCTGTGGCGTGCGCTCGGGCGCCGCTACCGGTTCGTGTCACGTGTGATGGTCATCCTCGGGGTCGCCAGGTTCCTGCGCGACCGACCTTCCTCGAGGACGAGGGTGCGGGTCAGACCCGGTGAGACGCTCGTCGTCGGCTTCGAGGACGGTGTGCACCGTGGCTGAAGTGTTCGGTGACGGCGAGAAGGCACTGTTCCTCGACTCCAAGAAGCGCCGGTACCTGGTGACCCTCGCTGGTGCGGGGGAGTTCCACAGTCATGCTGGTTTCGTGGCGCACTCTGCGGTGATCGGTCGGGAGCCCGGGTGCGAGGTGGAGTCGACGAAGGGTGCGAAGTACATGGTGCTGCGGCCGACTCTCGAGGATTTCGTGATCGAGATGCCGCGCGGCGCGCAGGTGATCTACCCCAAGGACCTCGCCCCCATGTGCATGCTCGGGGACATCCATCCCGGCGTCCGTGTGTACGAGACCGGCATCGGTTCCGGGGCGCTCTCGATGACGATGCTGCGCTGGGGTGCAACCATCACGGGTGTCGAGCTGCGCGAGGACTTCCTCAACCGCGCGAGAACGAACGTGTCCTCGTTCCTCGGTGCCGACGCACTCGAGCGCTACTCGGTGTCCGTGGGTGATTCCTACGCTGCTCCGCCCGACGGCACCTTCGACAGGGTGATGCTCGACCTGCCCGAGCCGTGGAACGTCGTGCCGCACGCAGAGCACGTGCTTGTGCGCGGGGGACTGCTCGTGGCCTACACGCCCTCGATCACGCAGGCCGTGCAGGTTCGCGACGTTCTGGGCAGGAAATGGGCTGACCAACGCACTCTCGAGGTGCTGCACCGCACATGGCACATCGAGGGGATGTCCGTGAGGCCGGACCACCGGATGGTGGCGCACACGGCGTTTCTCACCGTGGCGCGGTTCGTCGGCTGATCAGGCCTCGATGAAGATGCACTCGCCGGGGCACTCCTCGGCGGACTCGATGACCGCCTCGAGCTGGCTCTCCGGGAAGTTGGCGAGTCCCTCTGCGCCCTGCTTGTTGCCCTTGGCCTCGGCGTAGATGGTGGAGCCTTCCTTCACGTAGGCGAGGCCGTCGTCGAGGAGGGTGAACACATCGGGTGCGATTTCCTCGCAGAGGCCATCACCTGTGCACAGGTCCTGGTCGATCCACACCTTCATTGGAGGTCCCTTCGTTGTCTCGGTGCCGTCAGCCCCGATGGGGTTTCGCGCCATGTTACACATGGACCCTGCCGGCCGGACGGTGCACCGTCGCCGATGGAGGCAATAGCCTGCCGATGTGACCGATGGCCATGACCGGAGCGTTCAGTCGGAGAACGAGCAGTTGCGGTTGCGCAACGAACGACTTGCGGATGCCCTGCGCGACGCCCGGGCGCAGCTCGAGGGCCTGCGGCGCGAGGTCGACCGGCTCGCGGCCCCGCCGTCGGGCTACGGCACCCTGCTCGACACCAACGATGACGGCACCGTCGACGTGCTCGTGTCGGGCCGCAAGATGCGCGTCAACGTGGCCCCGACCGTGGCTGCAGACCATCTGCTGCGTGGTTGCGAGGTGGTCCTGAACGATGCGATGAACATCGTGCTTGTCCGCGCCCCGGAATCGAACGGTGAGGTCGGATCCATCGTGGAGGTGCTGGAGGACGGTGTGCGGGCCATGGTGTCGTGCCGCAACGATGACCGGCGCGTCATGACCCTCTCTGACGGTCTCAGGGGCACCCTCATCCGTCCCGGTGACACGTACCTGTACGACCCGCGCAGCAGCGTCCTTCTCGAGCGTCTGGCCCAGCCCGAGGTGGAGGACCTCCTGCTCGAGGAGGTGCCTGACGTCAGCTACGAGGACATCGGGGGTCTTGACGAGCAGATCGAACAGATCGCCGACGCGGTGGAGCTGCCGTTCCTCCATCCCGAACTGTTCGCCGACTACCGCCTTCCGCCCCCGAAGGGCATCCTCCTCTACGGCCCGCCCGGATGCGGAAAGACGATGATCGCGAAGGCGGTGGCGAACAGCCTCGCGAAGAAGGTTGCCCTGCGCACGGGGGCCGACAAGGGGCGCAGCTACTTCATCAACATCAAGGGTCCCGAGCTGCTGAACAAGTACGTGGGGGAGACCGAACGTCACATACGTCTTGTGTTCCAGCGGGCGCGCGAGAAGAGTCTCGAGGGTTGGCCAGTGATCGTCTTCTTCGACGAGATGGACAGCATGTTCAGGGCCCGCGGAACCGGGATCTCCTCCGACATGGAGTCCACGATTGTCCCTCAGTTGCTCGCCGAACTCGACGGAGTCGAGGGACTCACGAACGTGATGGTCATCGGTGCGACGAACCGCGAGGACCTCATCGACCCCGCGATCCTGCGGCCGGGCCGGCTCGACGTGAAGATCAAGGTGGAGCGCCCCGACCGGGAGGCCGCGCGGCAGATCCTCTCGCGCTACCTCGTCGAGGACCTCCCGTACGCGACGACGGGCGGCGGGCCGACGGCACTGATCGAGGCGACGGTGGAGGAGATGTTCCGCACTGACGCAGGTACCGAGTTCCTCGAGGTCACGTACCAGAACGGCGAGCGTGAGACCCTGTACTACAAGGACTTCTCCAGCGGGGCCATGATCGAGAACATCGTCCGCAGGGCGAAGAAGACAGCCATCAAGCGTCAGCTCGCCGGAGGGTCGCCGGGCATCGGGACGGACGATCTCCTGGGGGCGATACGCGAGGAGTACCGGGAGAACGAGGACCTCCCGAACACCACCAACCCTGATGACTGGGCGCGCATCTCCGGTCGCAAGGGCGAGCGCATCGTGTTCATCCGCACGCTCGTGCAGTCGGCGAGGGGCGAAGGCAGGTCGGCGGGCGGCAAGGCCATCGAACGAACCGTCTCCGGCCAGTACCTCTGACATGGCCCTCCAGAAAGTGCTCGGCATCGAGACCGAGTACGGAATCATCGCCCGGAACCTCGATGTCACGCCCACCGTGGCGTCGTCCCTGCTGGTGAACGCCTACGGGGACGAGGGACTTGCACTGCGCGTGTGGGACTTTCTCGGCGAGACACCGCACCTCGACGCACGCGGTGACTGGGTGCCCGAGGGTGAGTACCCGCACGTGGAGTCGCTGATGGCAAACGCTGTCCTCACGAACGGTGCCCGCTACTACGTGGACCATGCGCACCCGGAACTCTCCACGCCCGAGTGTGCGAGCCCCTCGCAGGTGGTGCTCCACGACCGGGCGGGCGAGCTCATCATCGCGGAGAGCATGCGCCGAGCACTGGCGAGACTGCCCCTGGGCTCCGAACTCGTTGCCTACAAGAACAACTCTGACGGCAAGGGCAACAGCTACGGATGCCACGAGAACTATCTGGTGTCGCGCGAGGTTCCGTTCGGTCGCGTGCAGACGGCGATGCTGGCCCACCTCGTCAGCCGCCAGGTGTTCTGCGGCTCCGGGAAGGTGGGTGTGGAGATGCCGCGCCAGGGTGAGCCCCGACCGTGGTTCCAGCTCTCGCAGCGCGCCGACTTCTTCGAGGAGGAGGTAGGTCTCGAGACCACCATCCGTCGTCCGATCGTGAACACCAGGGACGAACCCCACGCGAACCCTGCGCGCTACCGGAGGCTCCATGTCATCGCCGGCGATGCGAACATGAGCCAGGTTGCCACGTGGCTGAAGGTGGGCACCACGGCTCTCGTGCTGTCCTGCGTGGAGGACGGGATGTTCCCCGACGGTCTGCGCCCGGTCGACCCTGTCGCCGCCGTGCGCGCCGTGAGTCATGACATCTCGCTGGGGACGGCCGTGGAGACGACGGACGGCCGGCACCTGACGGCACTCGAGATCCAGTTCGGGATCCTCTCGGCCGTGCGGCGGTGGCTGGAGGTCAGCGACGACGACACCGTTGCGGGAGAGTCCGCGCGGATCATTCGCGAATGGCAGTCGGTGCTCGACGGCCTCGCGTCGGATCCGGGTTCCGTTGCCGACACCGTCGACTGGGTTGCCAAGCACCGCCTCGTCGATGCGTATGCACGTCGACATGCGCTCAACCGCGATGACCCACGGCTGAGGGCCATCGATCTGCAGTACCACGACATGCGTCCCGACCGGAGCCTGTCGGCCCGCTCGGGGCTTCGGACACTCGTGGACGACGAGGCCGCAGGCCTTGCGCGTTCGGAACCCCCGGCAGACACCCGTGCGTGGTTCCGCGGTGCGTGCATCGCGCGCTGGCCCGACCGGGTGGTGTCGGCCAACTGGGACGGCATCGTGTTCGACACGCAGGACGGACTCGTGCGGGTGCCGATGGAGGAACCCCTCAAAGGCACGCGGCATCTCGTCGGAGGGTTGCTCTCCGCATCAGCCACCGTGGAGGAGCTGCTCGAGCGTCTCGGGCCCCGATCCAGTGAACCGGTCGAGGTCGACCCCGGCTGGTGACCACCTGCTGGGGGGTTGGCCGGGCCCGGCCTTTGGGTACCTTGTGGGCATGCAGGAACGTGTGCAGCGCGGCAGGTATGCCAACGACACGACCGCGGTGGAGCCCGAGGTTGCAGATGGAACCCCCGCCAGGACGGCCGGCCACATCACGTCGGACCTCGATGATCTGCTCGACCAGATCGACGACGTGCTGGAGGAGAACGCCGAGGAGTTCGTGCGCAACTACGTGCAGAAGGGCGGGGAGTGAATGGGCCTGCCGCTCTTCGGTCCGGTTGAAGACCCCGGTCCGAGTTTCCTCGGACTGCTGAAGTCATCGGGCATCACCCCATTTGCCGAGCCCAGCGGCGAGGTACTGGTCCCGCACGGCACCACATGTGTCGCGATGAGATACGCGGACGGCGTGCTCGTGGCGGGGGACCGGCGCGCCACTGCCGGCAACTTCATCCGCCACCGCACGGTCGAGAAGGTGGTGCAGGCCGACGACTTCAGTGCCGTCGCCATCTCCGGGGCTGCCGGGCCGGCGGTGGCCATGATCCGTCTCTTCCAGCTCCAGCTCGAGCACTACGAGAAGATGGAGGGACACCCCCTCTCGCTCGAGGGCAAGGCGAACCAGCTGAGTGCGATGGTGCGCGACAACCTCCCTGCCGCCCTGAGCGGAATGGCAGTACTCCCGTTGTTCGCCGGGTACGAGACCAGGGACGGGTCGGGCCACATCTGGGACTTCGACATCACCGGCGGTCGCTACGAGGAGACAGACTTCGTCGCGATCGGCAGCGGCAGCATGCACGCGGGTACGGTCGTGAAGGGCGGGTGGCGCACAACACTCGACCGTACGGGTGCCGTGGAGCTGGCGTGCCGTGCGCTGTGGGAGGCCGCAGAGGCCGACGCCGCCACGGGCGGGCCCGACATGCTCCGGGGCATCTACCCGATCATGGCGACCATCTCCTCGGCAGGATGGCAGGAGATCGCAGACAGCGAGATGGAGGCCGTCTTCAGGTCGATCGAGCAGGAGCAACGTTCGCGATGAGCATGCCCTTCTACGTCCCGCCCGAGCAGTTCCTGAAGGACCGTGCCGACTTCGCGCGGAAGGGCATCTCGCGTGGCCGCGCACTCATCGCATGCGCGTGCAACGACGGGATCCTCCTCGTTGCCGAGAACCCGTCCACCACGCTGCGCAAGATCAGCGAGATCTACGACCGCATCGCCTTCGCCGGCGTGGGCAAGTACAACGAGTACGACAACCTGCGGATGGCGGGCGTTCGCCAGGCAGACATGACTGGTTACCAGTTCTCTCGACGCGACGTGGACGCCCGCAGGCTGGCCAACCTCTATGCACAAGTGCTTGCGCACGAGTTCACCGCGGGTGCGAAGCCCCTTGAGGTGGAGATCCTGGTGGCCGAGGTCGGAGAGGATCCGGCGGGTGACCGCCTCTTCCGCATCAGCTTCGACGGAACGGTCATGGACGAGGACGGTCTCAGCGTGCTCGGCGGGGACACGGAGGCCGTTGCGGAGCGGATGACCTCGTCCGCACACGAAGGAACCTTCGCTTCCGTGCTCCGGGCGGCGGTGTCCGCGCTCGCGGGCCCCGAACGCACACTGACGGCCGGCGACCTCGAGGTCGCTGTGCTCGGACGCGGCGGGAGGCGCCGGAGGTTCGACCGCCTCGACGTTGACCGCGTCCGCCAGATGCTGTCCTGATGGACCGTCGCATCTACGGGATCGAGACCGAGTACGGCATCACCTGCACGCTGCGTGGCCAGCGTCGGCTCACTCCGGACGAGGTTGCCCGTTACCTGTTCCGGAGCGTCGTGCAATGGGGCCGGTCCTCCAACGTCTTCCTGGAGAACGGCGGCCGTCTGTATCTCGACGTGGGTTCGCACCCCGAGTTCGCCACCCCCGAATGCGACTCGATCGCAGCTGCCTGCACCTACGAGCGGGCCGGCAACAGGATCCTCAACAACCTCGTGGCACTCGCCGAGTCGCGCATGAGGGAGGAGGGCATCCGCGGCACCGTGTACCTCTTCAAGAACAACACCGACAGCGCGGGCAACAGTTACGGGTGTCACGAGAACTACCTCACCGGCCGTGACGGCGACGCGCGGTACGACAGCGTCCTGATCCCGTTCCTCGTGGCACGCCAGCTTCTCTGCGGGGCGGGCAGGACCGTCTCCACTTCCCGCGGGCCGGTGTTCTGTCTCTCCCAGCGCGCCGAGCACATCTGGGAGGGCGTGTCATCGGCCACGACGAGGTCGCGTCCGATCATCAACACGCGTGACGAGCCCCATGCAGACGGGGAGCTGTACCGCAGGCTGCACGTGATCGTCGGCGACTCGAACATGGCCCATGACTCGAACCTTCTCAAGCTCGGAACCGCAGCAATCGTGCTGCGCATGGTGGAGGGGGACCACCCGGGCCTGAGGGACTTCACGCTGGAGAGCCCGATCAGGGCGATCCGTGAGATCAGCACGGACATCACAGGGCGCAGGCCGGTGCGGCTGGCGAACGGGCGCGAGATGAGTGCGCTCGACATCCTCTCCGCACTCGCGGACGCCGCGGTTGCGTTCCGTGACGAAAGGGGACTCCCCGACGAGGAGTCACATCTGCTCGACCTCTGGGTGCGCACGCTCGAGGATGTCTCCCACGGTCCCGAACGTGTGGAGCGCCGGCTCGACTGGGCGATCAAACGACGCCTCGTGCTCGCCTACGCGGAACGTCACGGCCTCGCACTGGACTCACCGCGTGTGCAGGCGCTCGAGCTCCAGTACCACGACATCGATGAGAGCCGCGGGGTGTTCCACCGCATGGAGGCATCGGGCGCTGTCGCCTCCAGCTCCGGCACGGGGGACGTCGAACGGGCGGTGACGGAGGCGCCCCTGACCACGCGGGCTCACCTGAGAGGACGGTTCATCAAGGCCGCGAAGGAAAAGGGAAGGGACTACACGGTGGACTGGGTGCATCTCAAGGTGAACGACCAGGCACAGCGCACGGTGGCCTGCAAGGACCCGTTCAGGAACGTCGACGAACGTGTCGACAAGTTGATCTCCACTCTCTGACCCCGCGGGAGGGATTGACCGCCCGCCCGTCGGGGGGCTCAAGTAGCGTGAACGAGCCATGGACGACAGCGCGGACCTCGAGGAACACGACGTTCCGGTCGGTTCGGATGCCGCAGGCCGTGCGGCAAGGGTGCTGCGGGACTGGCTGGTGGTGCTGGCTGTGGCGCTCGCCGCGGCTTTCGCCGTGCGTTTCTGGGTGCTGCAGCAGTTCTACATCAGCGGTCCGTCCATGGAGACGACGCTGTACTCCAACGACCGCGTGCTGGTGAACAAGCTGAGCTACCGCCTTCATGCGGTGCACAGGGGCGATGTGGTGGTGTTCGACCGCGTCACGCGCAACGGCAACGAGGTCGCCCATGACGATCTCATCAAGAGGGTGGTGGCCCTGTCGGGTGAGGCGATCGAGATCAAGAACTGTGCGGTGTACATCGACGGCACCGTGCTCGACGAGCCCTACCTGCCGGCCAGGGACACCGACCTGCCTACGCCCCAGGAACAGTGCAGGGTCGGAGACATGCGCAGGATCGTGGTTCCTGCCGGGCATGTGTTCGTCATGGGCGACAACCGTCCCGAGAGTTTCGACAGCCGGTCGTTCGGTTCGATCCCGGAGTCACTGATCGTGGGGAGAGCCTTCGCGGTGGTGTGGCCGGTGGGGTCACTCCGCGGTCTCTAGGCCGGGTAGCCGGGGAACGCCGACGAGTCGGCCGAAGCACTCGGTCATCATGTCGACATGGTCGCTGTAGACCCCGTCGACTCCCATGAGGAGCGCGCTCTCCATGTGCTCGACATGCTGCAGGTCCCACGCGAGGGCCAGGCGGCCGAAGCGGTGACACAGCACCACAGTCCCCCCGTTCCACTCGGAATGGTGGAGATTCAGTGCGGAGATGCGGCGCTCGCGCAGCTCGTCGCAGTGGCGCTCGACGCCGTTGCGCAGCCGGGAGAGCCGCGTGGAGTGGACGAGGTTCGCAGACGGCATGGCCTCGCGGCACGCACCGAGCAGGTCGATCTCCGGGCTGCACAACCACAGGTTCGACTGGTTGAACCCGAGGCGCACGGCAACATCGGCGATCGCACCGACAGCGGCACGGTCCTTCAGGTCGATGCTGAGATGGAACCCGTTCCCGAGTTCGGACAGGACCGTGTCGAGAAAAGGGACATGCCCGGGAAGTTCGGTGCTGTGGATGGCCGACACCGGTCTCTTCCTCAGTCCGCGGCGGAAGGCTCCGTCGTGGTCGAGCACCACCCGTCCGTCGGCCGACAGCCATGCGTCGGTCTCCAGTCCGTTCGCGCCCAGACGAAGGGCGAGCCTGAAGGCCTCGAGGGTGTTCTCCCTGGCATGTGCGCTCGCTCCGCGGTGGGCGAATGCGACAGGGGCATCCCTCAGGGACGGGTGTCGCTGCTGCACGTCGCGAGCCTACGGGGCGTTCCTATGCTGGGTCCGTGTTCAACCTGTCCGGCAGCGAGGTCGTCTTCCTGCTGATCGCAGGACTGGTGGTGCTCGGGCCGGAGCGACTCCCGGGGGTCATCCGCGGCATCGGACGGACCTACGGCGAGCTGCGGAGGATGGCACGCGGGTTCGAGGCGGAGATGAGAGGCACCTTCGACGAGCCCATCCGCGACCTGCGCGAGACAGCCCGCGACATCAAGGCCGGTTTCGGCACGGTCGACACGGAGGCTTCGCCCCCGATGCGCCCCGAACAGAGCGTTCTGCCGCCCGACGTCGCAACCGAACCGCCGGCAGAGGGAGGCGCCGATGACCAGGCGGGCTGAGGCGGACATGCCGGTCATGGAGCACCTCCGTGAGTTGCGCTCCAGGATCATCCGTTGTCTGCTCGCCGTCGCCGCCGGGATGCTGCTCCTGCTCGCTTTCTATGACCCCGTGAAGCAGTTCCTCACCGAGCCGTACGTCCGTCTGTGCCGCGAACGCCCCGAGTTCGGGTGCGACGGCTCGTTGTATTCGCTCGGGCCGCTCGACGGGTTCACCGCGCGCCTGCGGATCAGCACGTACGGCGGCATCGTTCTTGCCCTTCCGGTCGTGCTCTGGCAGGTGTGGAGGTTCATCGTGCCTGCGCTCGAGACACGCGAGAAGCGGTACGCCGTTCCGTTCATCGTCTCCACCGTGGTTCTCTTTGCCTCGGGCGGGTTCCTCGCGTACTGGACACTCGACAAGGCCCTCGAGTTCCTCATCTCGTGGGCAGGTCAGGACGTCAACCAGGCGTTCCAGGTGACCCGTTACGTGCAGCTCGTGGTGCTGATGATGCTCGCGTTCGGCATCGGGTTCCTCAGCCCCGTGTTGATCGTCTTCCTCCAGCTCGTAGGTGCGGTGAGGCCCGCCACCCTTCTGTCCCGGTGGCGCTTCGCGGTCATCGGCATCTTCGTGACGGCGGCGGTGATAACCCCCTCGGGGGACCCGATCAGCCTGCTCGCGTTGTCCGTGCCGATGTGCGTCCTCTACGCGCTGGCGGTGCTCATCGGTTGGCTCCTCGTGCGCAAGAGACCCGGGTGAACCCGGCGAGGTCGGTGTTCCTCCGCGGGCTCGGTTTCGAACCCGACGGATTCCAGCTCTCGGCGATGGCCGCCCTCGACGACGGTGCCTCGGTGCTGGTTGCCGCCCCGACGGGCTCGGGCAAGACGCTCGTGGCCGAGTACGCGGTGCACCTTGCGCTCGACACCGGGAAGCGCGCCTTCTACACGGCGCCCCTGAAGGCCCTGTCCAACCAGAAGTTCAGGGACCTGTCCGCGAAGTGGGGCGCGGACAGGGTGGGCCTGCTGACGGGTGACAACGCGGTGAATGCAGAGGCTCCTGTTGTCGTGATGACAACCGAGGTCCTGAGGAACATGATCTACTCGTCCTCGGCGCGCCTCGAGTCGCTCGGGGCCGTCGTGCTCGACGAGGTGCATTTCCTGCAGGACGAGTACCGCGGTCCGGTGTGGGAGGAGGTCATCATCCACCTCGATCCCGAGGTGCAGCTCGTGTGTCTCTCCGCGACAGTGTCGAACGCCGACGAGGTGGGCGAGTGGCTCACGACCGTTCGCGGACGGACCGATGTCGTGGTCGAGACCCGCCGACCGGTGGAGCTGGTCACACACCACGCCCTGTTCGACCGGGAGGCGGGCAGGGTCGTCATGCACGACACGATCGTGAACGGCTCGCCGAACCGGGGGCTCGAGCGGACTCTTGCGATGCAGCGGCAGGAGAGCCCGCGGAAGGGACGCCCCCGGCGTCGCTTCTCGGCCCCGGCCAGGGAGGAGCTCGTCGAACTGCTGGACGACGAGGGGATGCTGCCGGCCATCGTGTTCATCTTCAGCAGGGCGCAGTGCGAGGACGCCGTCCGTGCCTGCGTGGACGCAGGGCTGGTCCTCACATCGGCCGACGAGGAGGACGAGATTCGGGCGATCGTGGAGGAGCATGCCGCACCGCTCGACCGTGGCGACCGTGCCGCGATCGGGTACGAGGGGTTCCTCGATGACATCGGTTGCGGGATCGCGCCGCACCATGCAGGGATGATCCCCCTCCTGAAGGAGGCCGTGGAGGAGTGCTTCGTGAAGGGACTCGTGAAGGTGGTGTTCGCCACGGAGACCCTGGCAGTCGGCATCAACATGCCCGCGCGGGCCGTCGTGATCGAGAAACTCACGAAGTACACGGGGGAGCACCATGTCCTGCTGCGCGCGTCGGAGTACACACAGCTGACCGGAAGGGCCGGACGCCGTGGCCTGGACGACATCGGGCACGCGGTCACGCTGTGGAACCCCTACGTCTCGTTCGACCAGGCGGCGGCACTCGCGCTCAGCCGTTCGTTCCGGCTCAGCTCGGCGTTCAGACCCACCTCGAACATGGTGGCGAACATGGTGCGACGTCACTCGCGCGAGGAGGCGATGCATCTGCTCAACCTCTCGTTCGCCCAGTTCCAGGCCGACCGGGAGGTCGTGACAACCGAGGCACTGCTCGAGCGCAAGCGACGCGACCTGCGGCGGATGGAGACCGTTTCCGCAACGGAGCCTGATGACCCGACGGCGGTGGTGCAGGCCACGGACGGGGAGCAGTCGACCGCCTCCGACGTCGAGGCAGAGATGGCGCTGCGGGCACTGCGACCGGGTGATGTCGTGGTGTTCGACTGCGCGAACATCCGTGGTCGTGGGCTCGTGCTGTCCACCTCGTCGCGACGCAACGGCACACGGATCAACGTTCTCACACCGTCACGCAAGCAGATCGACGTGTCGGCACGCGACCTTCTGGCGCTCCCTGTGCGCGCGACAACCGTGGAGCTGCCCGTCCCGTACGACCCGTCGCGTGCAGAGTTCGTCCGCGAAGCGGCCGTCCGCCTCGTGAAGGCGCGGGTGGGCGAGACATCCGCCGGACGCCCGGTGGGTTCCTCCGCCAGGCGCCAGCCGGGCAGGGATGACGGCGCACGTGCGGCGAGACGTCTGCGCAAGGAGATCGTCCAGCTGCAGCAGCGCTCGTCCACACGGGCGGGTTCGGTGGCCGCCCGGTTCTCGGATGTCGCGAGCCTTCTCGGGGACCTCGGCTATCTCGACGGATGGTCGCTCACCGACAGGGGCAGGCTCCTCGCAGGGATATTCCACGAGAGTGACCTTCTCGTCGCGGAGATCGTGACGCACGGTCTCCTCGAGAGGCTGTCCCCGAGGGACCTGGCATCACTTCTGTCCACCCTCGTCTACGAGCCGCGTGCGGGCCACACCACGGCTGTCAGGTGGCCGAACGAGACTGTCCGCAACAGGTTCCGGCAGGTGGAACGCGTGAGCAGCCGTCTCGCCGACAGCGTGGCGCGGTACGGGATGCAGCGCCACAGGGAACCGAACCCGGGGTTCGCGTCCGATGTCAACGCATGGGCGAACGGTCGGGGTCTCTCCGACATCATCGATCCCGAGATGACACCGGGCGATTTCGTGCGCACCATGAGGCAGCTGATCGACCTCCTGAGGCAGGTGGAGCAGACGCCGGTCTCCGTCGATGTGAGGGAGAGTGCAGGCGAGGCCGTGCGCCTGCTGAACCGCGGCGTGGTTGCGCTGTCGTCGGGGGCGAAGGGCTGATGGTGATCGAGAAGGGCGGGGAATGGGGGACCGCGGTCGAGGTTGACTCGCCGCTGGCCGCAGCAGGTGATGCAGCGGTGGTCGACATGCAGAGCCGCGGTGTCCCGTTCGCCACGGCGGGCAATCTCCACAGGTCTCTCGGTGAACCCGTGATGCACGGACCAGGTCAGTACACCCGCCTGCCCGTCGATGCGCTCGTGTGTGTCGTGACCGGTCCGGACGGGTCCCGCGAGGAGATGGCGTGCGCAGACGTCACCGTCGGGTCGTGGTTCTCGAGGAGCGGTCTGGTTGTCATCACGAATGTCGGACTCTGGCGGGGTCTCGACCTGACGCCGGGCTCGCACCCGAACGACGGGAGGTTCGAGGTTCTCGCCCTCGACGCTGCCATGCCCGTGCGGCAGAGGCTGCTCGCACGCCGGCGTGCACGCACCGGTGCGCATCTTCCCCACCCGTGCCTGTCGAGGACGACCCGCACCGAGTTGACGATCGCGCGTCGGGGTCGGCAGCGACTGTCGGTCGACTCAGTCGACGCCGGAAGCTGGACATCCGTGAGGGTGATGATTGCCACGGACCGGTTGGCTGTGCTGGTGTGAACACCTAGATTCGGGTCGTGCGCGCCTGGATACTCGACTCCTCACCGGGTGCATACCGCCTCGGGGACATCGACTGCCCCGAACCCGGCCCGGGGGAGGTGCGCATCAGGGTGCTGGCGAGTGCGCTGAACCACATGGATCTCTGGGTCACGCGCGGCACGCCCAGGCCGGACCTGCCGCACGTGCCCGGCTGTGACGCTGCGGGCGTGGTCGAGTCCGTGGGGGAGGGCGTGTGCTCCGTGGCTCCCGGGGACGAGGTGGTGGTGAACCCCGGCATCTCCCCCGAGGAGGACATCGCGACTCTGGGCATCGACAGCCCGCTGTCCGCCGGATTCAGGATCTGGGGCGAGCACACCCGGGGCGGACATGCAGAGCTGGCCATTGCGCCCGCGCGCAACGTGGTGCGCCGCCCCCCGAACCGCACGCTGGCGGAATGTGCCGCTTTCCCGGTGGCCTACCTCACCGCATACCGGATGCTGCGCAGGGGACGGGTGACGTCCGCGAGCCGTGTCCTCGTGGTGGGAATCGGCTCGGGAGTGTCGTGCGCCGCGCTCGACATCGCGAAAGCCATGGGCGCCCACGTGACTGTCACGAGCAGGGACGGCACGAAGCTCGCCGAGGCGGAAGCCCGCGGGGCGGACCGGTTGCTGCTCACCGAGGCGGCCGACTGGGACGTGGAGGCCGATGTTGTCATCGAGAGTGTCGGTGCGGCCACGTGGGAGAAGTCGGTCCGCAGCCTCGTGCCGGGCGGGCGGCTCGTCGTGTGCGGTGGGTCATCGGGTGGCGAGGTGACATTGAGGCTGCCACGGCTGTGGTTCCGTCAGCACGAGATCATCGGGTCGACAATGGGGAGTTACGAGGAGTTCGGGGAGGTGGTGCAGTTGGTTGTGGACGGGTTGCCCGTGGCAGTCGACGCGGAGTACGACTTCGATGACTATCTTTCGGCGCTGGAGAGGCTCGAGAAGGGTCGCCAGCTGGGCAAGGTGGTGCTCATCCATGGGTGAACTGGGCGATGCGGACGTTGCGAAGCTGAAGTCTGCTGCGCGTGCGGCGATCGAGTCGGCTGCCGGCCGCCTGGTGGAGGTGAGCCACGAGATCCACGCCAGGCCCGAGCTGAACTTCGAGGAGCACTTTGCGTCGGAGCTCCTGGTGCGAACATCGACGGAACTCGGGCTGGCCGCCGAACTCGGTGCGTACGGGGTGCCCACCGGTTTCGTGGCAGAGGCGGGCTCGGGGCCGACGGTGTGCGTGATGTCCGAGTACGACGCACTGCCGGGCATCGGTCATGCCTGCGGACACAATGTGATTGCTGCGGCCGGTCTGGGGGCCGCGGTCGGACTGGCCGCTGTCGCGGCGGATTGTGGCGGCCGTCTGCGTTGGCTCGGCACCCCGGCAGAGGAGGGTGGCGGCGGCAAGATCGTGATGGCCCGGGCCGGTGCCCTCGACGGCGTCGATGCTGCGATGATGGTGCATTCGGCCGACGCCGACCTCACCGCGATCGATGCGATCGCCCTGCAGCAGCTGGTGGTCGAGTACCACGGACTCGAGGCCCACGCTGCTGCCGCTCCCCACATGGGCCGCAACGCGCTGGATGCGGCGGTCCTCGGGTACATGGGGGTGGCAGCGCTCCGACAGCACATCAGACCCACCGAGAGGGTCCACGGCATCTTCCTCGAGGCCGGCGTGAAGCCGAACATCGTCCCCTCAAGGGCAAGCTCCGAGTGGTACGTGCGCTCGGACGACATCGACTCCCTCGACGCGCTGAAGACACGGGTCCTTGCATCACTGTCGGCGGGCGCCGATGCGTGCGGCTGCGGCTTCGGCCACCGGTGGGTGGGTGATCCGTATGCCGACCTCGTGACGAACGAACACCTCGCGGCGGCGTACGTGACCAACGCCGGCATGCTCGGTCGCGCCGTGACGAGCCCCGGCACCGGAAGCCATCGCGTGGTGGGCAGCACCGACATGGGCAATGTGAGCCACCTCGTGCCCACCATCCACCCGATGGTTGCGTGCGCGCCGCGCGGCACCGCGATTCACACGGCAGAGTTCGCACGGCACGCGCGCTCGGAGGCGGCCGACCGGGCGGTTGTAGACGGTGCCGTGGCGATGGCCTTCACTGCTATCGATTTCTGGGTGTCGGAGCGCCTCAGGGAGGCTGTGCGCGACGATTTCTTGCGGGCCGACCCCAGCCGGAACGTTCTCTGACGGCCTCAGCGGTCGTCCGGGGTCACGGTCCCGGGACGCCCCGTCTCGTAGCATCGGTCCGTGACCGTGTACGTGCCGGAGTCCTTCACCGAGCAGGAAGCGGACATCCTCAGGCACTACTTCACGAATCTCGATCTTCCCGTGTTCGCCCTGGTGAACCTGCCCGAGGTCGTGAAGGGCGCGTTGTTCGCGCGGTACAGCAGGTCGGCCAAGAGTCTCCGCCGGCTTTTCCTCGATGAGTTCGTGAGTGACCTCGACATCACCGGCGACGAGGCCATGGACGCCACGATCGGCCTCGACAGGGCCGAGACCCTCTACGAGAAGGTTTTCTTCGAGTACGGCGACGACTCGGTGGCCCAGCTGGGCGGGGTGCACCTCGCGTGCGAACAGGCCTCGAACATCCTCACCAAGGTTCTCGAGTGGGGCCGGTTGATGAGCTACCTGGAGCAGAGCACCCGGTACATCGCCTACGACGAGCGTCTCGGGGGCAGGTACCGCTACTACCGCGACCCCGACCTCGTGGCCGGCCGACACGGGACGCGCTATGTCGGCGACCTCGACCGGATGTTCGACTCCTACAGCAGTCTGACGGAGAAGGTCACCGAGCACGTGCGGGCAACGGTGCCTAAACAGAAGGGCGACAGTGACTTCGTGTGGCGGCAGGCGACACGGGCCAAGGCCCTCGATGCCACCCGCGGGGCTCTCCCGGCTGCCTCGCTGTCGAACCTCGGGATCTACGGGAGCGGACAGGCATTCGAGAACCTCCTGCTGCGCATGCGTGCGCATCCGCTGCCGGAGGCGCGCCACTACGCCGACCTCATGCTCGTGGAGCTGCGCAAGGTGGTCCCGAGTTTCCTGAAGCGTGTCGACATGCCCGACAGGGGTGGGAAATGGTCCGAGTACCTCTCGGCCACCGCTGCGGACACTGCGGAGCTCGCGGAGGACTTCCTCGGTGACACGATTGCCGAGGAGGTCGACGAGGTCCGCCTGGTCGACTTCGACCCCGACGGCGAGACGAAGGTGGTCGCGGCCGCCCTGTACCCGCACTCGCACCTCCCGGAGTCACAGGTGCTTGCACGCGTCGAGAGGATGTCCGTCGAGCGCCGTCTCGAGGTGCTCAGGGCATACGTGGGCGAACGGGAGAACCGCCGCCACAGGCCGGGACGCGCATTCGAGCGCACCGACTACCGCTTCGACGTGTTGAGTGACTACGGGGCCTTCCGCGACCTGCAACGTCACAGGTTGCTCACCATCGAGTGGCAGCCGCTCACTCCGTACCACGGCTACGGCCGCCCCGATCTCCTGGATGCCGCAGGGCTGGCGGGGGAGTTCGACGAGGTCATGCAGAGGAGCAGCGACCTCTACGAGCTCCTGGTGGCCGACCATCCCCAGCAGGCCTCGTACGCAGTCTCCATGGCGTACAGGATCAGGTACGTGATGCAGTTCAACGCGCGGGAGGCGATGCACATGCTCGAGTTGCGCAGCAGCCCACAGGGTCACCCGTCGTACCGACGGGTGGCACTCGAGATGCACCGACAGATAGCCGAGGTGGCCGGGCACCGTGCACTTGCCGCAACGATGACCCACATGACCACCGAGGCGCCGGAGCTGGAGCGCCTGGCATCCGAGAGGGCAGCAGAGCGCAAGCGCACATCGCCCTCAAGGAGGTGACGCCCGTCACCCGTGAGTGTCCGGGACCGACCATTCGTGTGCACCGCGCGGATTGTGCGTAGTATCGCCGCCCGACGGACCGCGGGAGGCTTTCGTGGCGGATGAAGACATCGACCCAGAGGAGATCGAGGACCTCGAGATCGAGGAGGACCCCGAGCTTGCACTCGATGAGGACCTGGAGATCGACGAGGACTTCGACGACGAGCTCGGAGGCGATGGGGACGGAGACGACACGGGGGCGTCCGGGAAGGTGGTGTCCCGCAAGTCCGGCGACGAGGAGGACGAGGACGAGGAGCTCCTGACCCCGGATGACGTGGAGGCCGACCTCGACAAGATCCTGAAGGACCGCTTGGCCAGCGAGGACCCCGCGGCCGAGGACGAGGAGCAACCCGAGACCGAGGACCGCAGCAACGCAGACGACTCGCTCCAGCCCAAGCGGGCAGACGAGGTCCTCTGCCCGAGTTGTTTCCTGTTGGTGCGCCAGGGGGCGCCGAACTGCCCGGTGGGAGACGACGCGTGTCCGGTGTTCGTCCGCTGATCGATCTGTGCACCGCTCCGGCACGGGCCGGAGGGCGCTGGGTTCTGCGGACCGTGGGAAGTCTCCGGCGACAGGCCCCCGGGGCGCGGATGGTGGGTGAGATGACCGTTCGCTACGGCTCGAAGGAGGCGGCCGCTCGCCTCGGGCTGCGCCGGAAGAACGAGAAGTCGTGACCATCACTGTCCGTGAGGCCACCGCGGACGATGCGGGTCTGGTTGTGCGGCATGTGGAGCGTGGCGCGGAGGAACAGTCGTCGCACAGGGGTCGTCGCGATCCTCAGTCGCGGCCCGACCGCTGCCTCGTTGGCGAGATTGATGGCGAGCCATGCGCGACGCTCGGATGGACGGCGGTCGGGACGACCCTGAACATCGTGCACGTGTTCGTGGAGCCCTGGGCGCGCGGTGTCGGTGTCGGTGACGCCTTGATGGCAGCGGCTCTCGAGGAGGCCGCGCGCTGCGGGGCGCACAGCGTCGGGGGCTCTGCCCTTCCCGGCGACCGGAGCATGAAGAACCTGTTCGAGCGCAACGGGCTCGTGGCGCGCGAGATCCTGGTGGAACGAAGACTCGGCTAGCGACCCTTCCAGTTCGGGGCACGCTTCTCGATGAAAGCGGTCAGTCCTTCCTTCGTGTCCTCGGAGTTCATCACTGCGGCAATCTCGGAGTTGCTCATCTTCTTCAGCTCGTCCTCGTCCTTGTCGGCGGACGCGAGCACGACGCGGCGACTGGCCTGCACCGCGAGGGGAGCGGCCGACGCGATCTTCCCCGCCATGGCGAGAGCCTCGGAAAGCACGTCGGCAGGTTCGACGACCTTGTTGACCAGGCCGAGCTCATAGGCACGCTGTGCACCAAGCGGCTCACCGGTGAGGATGATCTCCATGGCGGGGGCCTTGCCGATCGCACGGGGCAGTCTGAAGAGGCCGCCGGCAGCGGCGATGAGGTTGCGCTTCACCTCCGCGAGGCCGAACGCCGACCGCGTCGAGGCGACGATCATGTCCGACGCGAGGGCAATCTCGCACCCGCCGGCGGTGGCGAGTCCGTCGATTGCCGCAATCACCGGCTTCTTCCGCTCGCGGTACACGAATCCACCGAAACCACCGCGCTTGGTGCTGAGGCCGGCACCCTGGCCCGAGTTGATGGCCTTGAGGTCCGCCCCCGCGCAGAAGACAGGGTTGGCCTGCCCCTCGGTGTTCGCTGTCAGGACGCCGACCCACACTCCGTCCTCGTTCTCGAACCTGTCGAGCACGGCCTCCATGTCGGACGCGAGGTCCCCGTTGACGGCATTTCGCGCCTCAGGTCGGTTCAGCGTGATCAATGCGACGTTCCCGCGCACCTCGTACTTGACGAAATCTCCCATGGGGTCACCGTAGTCCCGGGCGGGCGGCCGGGGACCAGCCGCCTCATTCGTCGGAGGAAGTTGTCTCCTGTGCGGCAGGTGCCTCGGCGACTTCTGCCGGTGCCTCGCTGACTTCGGCGGGTGAATGTGCGGCGTGTGCCGGTGCGGCCGCAGCACCAGCACGGCCCGGCTTGCGGTCGGAGTCGCGTCCACGCGGCCCCGCGGGGGCGCCGGGGCGACCCTTGCCGGGCTTCCTGGCGTTCTTGTCCGGCCGCGGTGCACGCAGGGGCTTCGGCATCGGTGCGCCTGGTTCCACCTGCACCCCGTAGATGGCAGCAACCTGGGGCATGAGGGGGGCGAGCCTCATCACGGTTTTCGTGAGTTCGGCGGAGACCTCGGAGCTGGGTGCCGTGGGCTTCACCAGTGTGCGGACGGGGGAAAACGCCGCAGCCTCGAGAATGACGATCCAGCGCTCCGCCGGCGCGTCGATGGTGAGTGCCTCGGTGGTCTTGGCGCCCAGTTGCGCGGCGAGTGACTGCGGGAACGGCACCCCGGCCTTCGGCGGCTGCGAGGACATGCGCAGGGCGCGGGCAACACGTCCGATGTCGGTTGCTGCCTTGATGTCATCGAGCCAGAGCTTGGTCTCCTCCTCGAGGCGGGTGGTGAGAGCCGTCTTCAGGGCATCGGCAAGCTCGCGCGTCGTCTCGTCGCGCACGATGGCGGGATCGTTCGCACCGATGACGATGGCACGGAGGTCACGGAGGTCGACCTCTGAGACGATCCTCTGTGCTGCCTCGGCGCGGTCGAGCCAGTCGGCGACCCGCAGGCGGGGCAGCAGGTTCTCGGCCAGCTGCACGAGGCCTGTTCCGTCAATCTTGTCCCGACCGGCGGCAACAGCGCTCTTGTTCTGCTCGTCGATGGCGGCCCGTACCGCGGGGATGCCCCCGTCGAGAACCTTCTCCGCGATCGCACGGTGCGCCTCGGGGAGTTCGGCGAGAACGGCGTCCCGACGCGCGCGCGACGGCTTGATGCGCTTGGGCTTGGGACGCTGCGGCAACTCGGGCGGCGCCTCGAACCTCGGACGACGCGACCCCCTGTCACCGCCCTTGCGGTCGGCGCCCCCTCGCTCACCGTCACCACGCCTGCCGTCGCGTCGCTCACCGCGCGGGCCGCTGCGTTCACGTCGCGGTCGGTCGCCGTCACGGCCCTTGCCGCGCTTCGCAGCGGTCTGCACGACGGGCTCGAACGGCTTCTCGCTGGGGAGCAGTTCGAGCAGTCCGGTACGTGCGGTCTTCTGCTTGGGCAGCTGGATGGAGAGAACCCGGGTGCCGTCGAGATCGGTCTCGACCTCTGCGCGCAGGGTGTCACGAACGTTCGAGCCGGCCGGCACGAGATCGTTGTCGACGATTCCCTTCGGCTCGCGTGCCCCGGCCGCACGCCAGGTCCACGAACCGTCCTCGCGCTTGCTCGTGAGTTCGATGTCGATCCGCCGTGACATAAGTGCCATACGGTAGCGAACATTCGGGGCTGCCACGCTTTCCCGGTTCCCGAACTCCGCCGACGGGCGCCCGGTGGGGAAGGGCTTGGTACGGTTCGGGGATGCCGATCTACGCACTCGGGGACAAGTCGCCCGTCATCCATCCCGATGCTTTTGTCCACCCGGACGCCGTGGTCATCGGAGATGTCACGATCGGTGCGAACAGCAGCGTCTGGCCGGGCGCCGTCCTGAGGGGCGACGACGGGTACATCACGGTCGGCGAACGCTCGAGCATCCAGGACGGCACCGTCGTGCACACCACCCCGTTCACCCCGACCATCGTCGGCGACGACTGCGTGGTGGGGCACATCGCCCACCTGGAGGGATGCAGGCTGGAAAACTCGAGCCAGGTGTCGTCCGGGGCGGTTGTCCTGCACAACGTCGTGGTGGGCGAGGGCGCCATCGTTGCGGCGAACTCCGTGGTGCTGAACGGCATGCAGGTTCCCCCGGACGCCCTGGCTGTGGGTGCCCCCGCGGTGATCAAGGAGGGCCGGGCGAGGCGGGCTGACATCGAGATGGGTGCGCGCGCCTACGTCGCCAAGGCAGAGCGGTTCTCGCGGGAGATGCGACGAGTTGACTGACCCGGCCGTCCCGGCGGCCTGGACGATCCTCGAACTGGAGGTCCCGGCGGGGTCCGCCGAGATCGTGTCGGATGCACTGTGGGGCTTGGGGGTTGCGGCCGTCGAGGAGACCCCGATGTCCGGTGGTTCGGTTGTTCTCCGGGCGAATGTCTCGCCACTCCACGACGAAACGGTGGTGGAACTCGCCCGTCGTCACGGGGGAGTCGCGAAGTGGGTCACCGTGCCCGTGTCGGTTGCCGACACCTGGCGCGCGCACGCACGCGCGACACACGTTGCTGGTGATGTGTGGTTGGTTCCCGAGTGGGTCGAGGCACCAGAGGGCAGGACCATCCGCGTCGAACCATTCGACGTGTTCGGCATGGGAAACCATCCGACCACCGTGCTCGCCCTCTCCGCGGCTCTCGATGTCGTCCGCGACGGGCACACGGTTCTCGACATGGGGTGCGGCTCCGGGGTTCTCGCCGTCGCACTCTCGGCACTGACCGGTTGCGCGTGTGAATGCCATGACATCGCACCACAGGCGCGCGATGCGGTGGAACACAATGCCGCCCTCAACGGCGTCAGTGACCGTGTGAAGTGGCGCGAGGGACTCGACCCGGGGGAGCGGGCCGGCTACGACGTGGTGGTTGCGAACATCCTGGCGCCCGTTCTGTGTGAAATCGCCGACGCGCTCGTTGCTGTCACGAAGCCGGGCGGCACTGTGGTGCTGAGCGGGCTCCGCGAGGACCAGACGGAGCGTGTCGCAGCTGCGTACACGGGTTGTGACATCACTGACCAGCGTCTCGATGGGGGATGGGCCTCGCTCACGCTCTGTCGTCCGTGAAACCTGCGACGCGCCCGTCCACGGGCTCGTGCCCGCACACCAGGCTCAGGAGATGTTGCGGGCGCGCACGCCGATGGGAGCGATGAGCCGGAAGCCGGCCGCGTGTCGCTCCTCCTCGGATTCTCCACCCCAGAAGCCGTACTCGCGGTGCCGACGCGCGAAGTCCCTGCAGTCGAGGAGTACGGGGCACGCACCGCACACCTCGCGGGCCTGCGCCTCCCGGCGCTCGCGGGCTTGCGGCCTCTCTGCGGCCGGCGGGAAGAAGATCTCCGACATCCCGTGACAACGGGCGCCTGAAGTCCAGGAGTAGTTGTCCCACTCCCGGAAGGCAAAGAGCTCGCCTGCGGCCATCAGAAACCCCCTCGTCCGACCAGACCTCCATTGTCCCGTGCGGAGGCCCCGGTGGGCAAATCTGGCGTGACTTGACCGGTGCACCGGTCAAGGTCAACTGCCGACGGCCTCGCGGACACCGTCAGCGAACAAATGCACATCCTCCGGTTGCGTGTCCCACGAGGTCATCCAGCGCACCTGGCCACGCGAGAGGTCCCAGTCCCAGAAGAAGCTCCAGGCCTGCAGTTCGGCGCGAGCCGCAGGGGAGAGGACGGGGTACAGGCTGTTGACGGCAGGGGGCGAGATACCGAGGCTCCCTAGATCGGCAAGGCGCCCGTGCAGGAGGCCAGCCATCTCGTTCGCGTGGGTGGCGGTCTCGAGCCACAGATCTCCGGACAGCGCAGCGACGAACTGTGAAGCGGGGTAGCGCATCTTCGAGGGCTGCTGGGCTGCCTGCTTGCGCAGGTGACCGGCCCGGCCGTCCGCGAGCCCGGGACGCAGCAACACCGCCTCGGCACCGAGCATCCCGTTCTTCGTCCCGCCGAAACTCACTGCGTCCACCCCGGCCCCGAACGTCATCGCCCGGAATGTCTCACGTCCGCCCCCGAGGGACGCGACTGCGTTCGCGATGCGTGCGCCGTCGAGGTGCACTCGCATGCCGTGCCGGTGCGCCTCGGCACAGAGATCAGCAATCTCGCCGGCGGTGTACACGGTGCCCAGTTCGGTGGCCTGCGTGATGGAGACGACCCCCGGCTGCACATGGTGCACGTTCCCCAGGGCCGATGCCGCAGCGGTGATGTCTTCGGGCCGGAGTTTCGCGTCGACCGAGGGGACATCCTGCAGCTTCACACCGAGAAAACGTTCGGGTGCACCTGTCTCGTCGACGTTGATGTGCGCCCACGACGTGCACAGCACGGATTCCGCGCGGCCCAGAAGACACGACAGCGCCACGACGTTCGATCCGGTCCCGCCGAAGGTCATCAACACGTCGACATCGACGCCACAGAGATCGCGGAACATCTCCGTCGCCTCGCGGCTGTGGGGATCGGCACCGTAGGCCGGCACGTGCCCGTCGTTGGCTCGCGAAATCGCCTCGAGGTACGCGGGGTGGACGCCCGAGAAGTTGTCGCTCGCGAACAATCGCGCCGGAGCCGGAGTGTGTGGCACGTGAGCGATGCTACCGAGCACTAGGTTTTCGTCATGACGAAACCCAGCCCACTTCAGAGGAGCATGGACGTGACGGCGGGGATGCGGCGGTGTGCGTGGTGCAGGCAACCGATTGCCCGGTCCGACGGACCCGGTCGTCCCAAGAAGTTCTGCAGCCAGAAATGCCGCCAGTGGGACTGGGTGTCGAGACAACGCGCCGCGGAACTCGAACTGTCAGAGAACGAGCTCGTGGTCGCACGCACCGAACTCGATGAACTCAAGGATCTCGTCTACGTGCTGCAGTGCGCCGTGCAGGATGTGCGCAGAGACATGGCCTCAGGTCGACACACCCAGCAATCGTTGCGGGAACTGCTGGACTGGTTGCTGGAGGCCGCAGAACCGGTGACCACAGCGTCCCTTGGCCGCCCTTTGTAATGCTCATAATCTCCGTTATGTAATATTTGAAAGACGTCGATTGGGCATTGTTTCCCGTGGTCGCAGGCCACGGCCTACTCTCCCCGCGTGGCCGATGCAGAGAACTTCCTCGGACCCGGCAGGACGGCGCCGGAGGTTCTGGGCGGGCTCGAGGAACTGCGTGCCAACGACGTCCGGTGGCGGGACGGCCGGGCCTTCTCGCTGGCGTACAGCGCCGGTCCCGAGGTGCTGGCCCTGTCCGAGGAGGCCTACAGGCGGTTCTCCGGCGAGAACGCCCTGAACATGGGTGCGTTCCCGTCGCTGCGGGAGATGCACAACCAGGTGGTGTCGGCTGCGTTGCACTGGGTGCACGGTGATGCCGACGCAGCCGGGTTCATGACCTCGGGTGGCACCGAGAGCCTGGTGCTGGTTGTTCGCGCCGCGCTGAGACGGGCCGAACGCGAGGGCCGTCAGCTGTCGAGTCCCAACATGGTTCTCCCCTCGTCGGCCCACGCCGCCCTCGAGAAGGGTGCCGACTACTTCGGCGTGGAGAGCCGGCGCGTGCCGGTGGGCGCTGACTGGCGTGCGGACACCGAGGCAATGATCGCTGCCGTTGATGAGAACACCGTGCTGCTTGTTGCCAGTGCTCCGTCGTACCCGCAGGGCGTGGTGGACGACGTGCCGCCGCTTGCTGCTGTCGCCGCGGAGAGGCGCATCAACATGCACGTGGATGCATGCATGGGTGGCGTGACTCTCCCCTACATGGAACGTGCGGGCGCGGCGGTCGTGCCGTGGGACTTCCGGGTGGAGGGCGTCACCTCGATCTCCATCGACCTCCACAAGTACGGGTATGCGGCGAAGGGCTCCGGTGTGCTGTTGCACCGCAACAAGTTCCTGCGCGCCGACCAGACCTTCGTCACCGACAACTGGCTCGGCGGCACGTACGGGTCGTCGGGAATCCTCGGGACGAAGTCAGGCGGCCCCATCGCATCCTCGTGGGCGGTGATGCAGCACCTTGGTGACGACGGTTACCAACGACTCACCGACGCAGCACGGAGTACGGCGCTGCGCATCGCGTCCCATGTGGACGGACATCCCCTGCTGTGCATGCGTGCACTCCCCGACTCCACGCTCCTCTGCATCGGTGCCCGCGACGAGAAACGTCATGACGTATTTGCCCTCGCTGACGCTCTCTCGGCGCGCGGCTGGTACGTGGACCGTCAGGCCCCGCCGAAGAGCATCCACCTCACGGTGAACGCGGTTCACGAGGACGTCCTCGAGCAGTTCCTCGCGGACCTCGACTCCGCGGCAACGGAGTCGCTCGGCGGCACCGGTCGGGACGGCTCGTATGCCAGCGTGGAATGACCTCAGGCGTCGGCGTCGAGTGCGTCGCGCACCGCGTCCACGAGTGACGCCAGCTCTGCACGCTCCGCGCCCGTGAGCACCTCGTAGCCAGTGGCCTGGAGTCTGTCGGTGAGGTCCTCTGCCGCCTGACGGGCACCCGCCAGTCCCGACGCATCGGGGTGACCGTCACCGAACCCGCGACGGGAGGCTTCCTTGATGCCCGTGGCCGCGTCGGCGTAGCCCGTGAGAATGGCCTGGGCCGGGGTGAGCCCACTCGCACGAACGGCGACCACGTGCTCGCTCCCCCGCCACTCGCGCAGCAGACAGAGGTTCCAGTACGCACGGCCCGGCGCATCTGCGGGGGCAGGTTCCGCCCGCAGCGCAACAAAGAGCGACAGACCGGACCCGTCCACCGACGAGATCACACGCTCGGCGAGCTCGTTGAACCGTTCGAGACCCGCAGCCCCCTCCAGACGCTTCCGGCCGTACTCTGCACATGCGGCGGCATACCTCGACCCCGCGGCACGGGCACCCTCAACCTTCCTGCCCGCCTCCCACATCATGCGCACCATCGGCTCGCCGAAGAAGCCGAATGCCGATGCAACAACTGCGGCGTCCACGTCGCCGAGCACGCCGCCCCGGCCGGTGAAGTACCACGCCCAACCGTTCTCGTAACCCGCGGCAGTTCCGACGGCCGCGGTCTCGGGGTGCAGCATGTAGCGGGCACCGAGTCCGCCGACGGTTGTCTTCGTGTGGTGGACCAGTTCGAGTGACGTCATCTGTGTCATGGGTGACACCGTAGACGGCGATGGTCGGCACCCTGTCCCCCCGGGGTGTAAGGTCACCCCGTTCCCCTGGGAGAGAGCGGGCAACCGCCGCCGAAGGAGCAACCGCCCCGGAAACTCTCAGGCACCAGGGACCGGGGGAACGACATAGACGCTGGAAAGAGGGGGCTCGACCCCCCGCCGACGGGGAAAGCCGCGACGCGGCGAAACTCTCAGGCACGCAGACAGCGGGGGTGAACGAAGGAGTCCCCATGTCTGTCTCGTCCACCGAGTTCTTCACCGAGCGCCACCTCGGTCTCACTGATGCCGACCGCGCCGAGATGCTGCGTGTCATCGGTTTCTCGTCGGTCGACGAGCTCGTCAGGGCAACAGTGCCCGCCTCGATCCTCCTCGAGCAGCCTCTCGACCTCGCTCCGGCCGTTCCGGAATCCGACGTGCTCGCGAGGCTGGCGGCGAACTTCGAGAACGTGCCGCGGAGGCGATCGTTCATCGGGCAGGGCTACTACCCCACCGTGATCCCGCCGGTCGTCAAGCGCAACGTCCTCGAGAACCCCGCGTGGTACACCGCCTACACGCCGTACCAGCCCGAGATCAGCCAGGGACGCCTGGAGGCCCTCCTGAACTTCCAGACGATGGTGACCGAGCTCACCGGTCTGCCTCTCGCGAACGCATCGCTGCTCGACGAAGCCACGGCTGTCGCCGAGGCGGTGACCATGGCTCACCGTGTGTCCAAGGGGCAGCGCAACGCCGTGCTGGTCGACACCAACACGCATCCGCAGACGCTCGCTGTGTTGCTCACCCGTGCCGAGCCGATCGGCCTCGAGGTGGAGACCGGTGACCCTGCGCTGTTCGATGCCGGTCGACACTTCGCGGTTGTGGTGAGCCACCCCGGCAGTGACGGGCTGGTCCGTGACCCGGCCAGCCTCGGGACGCTCACCGCCGCCGCGCGCGACGCCGGGGTCACAACGATCGCGGTCACCGACCTGCTCGCGCTCTCGCTGCTGCGCAGCCCCGGCGAGCTCGGCTTCGACATCGCTGTCGGGTCGTCCCAGCGGTTCGGCGTGCCGCTCGGCTTCGGAGGCCCGCACGCGGCCTTCATGGCCTGCCAGGAGTCGCATGCGCGGTCGTTGCCGGGACGGCTCGTGGGTGTGAGCACCGACACCGCAGGGCGACCGTCGTTGCGCCTCACCCTCCAGACCCGCGAGCAGCACATCCGGCGCGAGAAGGCGACCTCGAACATCTGCACCTCCCAGGTTCTGCTCGCGAACATCGCCGGCATGTACGGCGTGTGGCACGGCCCGGACGGCATCCGTCGCATCGCACGCCGCGTGGCCTCCCTGGCCGCCTCGGCGGCTGCAGC
>JBMUAQ010000007.1:0-37530 GCA_049454855.1 Ilumatobacteraceae bacterium | reverse complement strand
GGGCCGCACAGTTGCATCCATGGTCCGGCCCGGGGCGGAGGAGGCGCGCGTGGAGGCACGTTTCGTCACCACCGATGCGGACGGCACGGAGACGGAGACTGTGCTGTGCAGGGTGGTGGCACGTGAGGGACGGTCACGCGCGTACGTGGACGGCCGGATGGCCACGGTGTCGCAACTGGCCGAGGTGGGGGCTGATCTCGTCGACATGCACGGTCAGCACTCGCACCAGCGTCTCCTCACGGCGACTGCGCAGCGAGCGGCGCTCGACCGGTGGGCCGGCATCGACCTGGCTCCGTTGCGCCGGGCGCGCGAGCGTGTCACCCAGGTGGACGCCGATCTTGCGGCTCTCGGCGGTGACGAGCGGTCACGCGCAAGGGAGATCGACCTCCTGCGGTTCCAGGTGGACGAGATCGACGGTGCTTCGCTCTCCGGCCCCGACGAGGACGAGACGCTCGCCCGGGAGGAGGAGATGCTGGCGGGTGCGGCCACTTTCCGTGAGGTGCTGTGGGCTGCCACGGAGCTCGTCGGTGGCGACGGGGGTGGCGCTGATGCGGTTGCCCGGGCGGCACGGCTGCTGATGCCGCATGCCGGTCTCTCCGGGCTGTCGTCACGGCTCGAGGCTCTCTCGGTGGACGTGTCCGACGTTGCGCGCGAGCTCCGCCGTGCCGCAGAGTCGGCCGAGGAGAACCCCGAGCGGCTCGCAGAGGTGCGCGAGAGGCGCAACCTCCTGCGCGACCTGTGCCGGAAGTACGGGGACAGTCTTGCTGAGGTGCTGTCGTTCGGGGCGAGGGCGGGGGAGAGACTCGCCGAGCTCGAGGGCTATGCCGCGCGCGTCGAGGAACTGTCCGCCGAGCGACAGGCGGCCATGGCCGACCTGAACCGTGCCCAGGTGGCTGTGGGCGACGCACGCCGTGGTGCCGCTGCGGGGCTCGCAGGGGCCATTGAGGGGGTTCTGAGAGGCCTCGCCCTGCCGCACGCGACGCTCGTGGTGTCGGTGGGTGACCGCGACAGCGACCCGGCAGGGGAGGCCGTCACTTTCTTGCTGTCGACCAACCCGGGGTCAGACCCGCTGCCGCTCGCGAAGGTGGCGAGCGGAGGGGAACTGGCCCGCACGATGCTTGCGCTTCGCCTCGTGCTCTCCGACGAGCAGGGAACGATGGTGTTCGACGAGGTCGACGCCGGCATCGGTGGCTCGGCTGCAGTTGCGGTGGCCACCGCACTGCGCGAGCTGGGTGGCCGGCACCAGGTGCTGGCGGTGACGCACCTTCCGCAGGTGGCGGCAAGCGCCCACACCCAGGTCTCGGTGGAGAAGAAGGTGAAGTCGGGTTCGACGTTCGCAACCGTCCGACGGTTGCCCGATGACGAACGTGTCGGGGAGATCGCCCGGATGATCTCGGGCGGAGTTGCGGACGAGTCCGCCACCGCACATGCGCGCGACCTCGTGGACCGGCTCTCGGCTCCGCCGAAGGCCCGCAAGGGTGCCAGAGGCAACGCACGTCCGCCCGGCTCCGTGGGGTAGAGTGAAGGCCCGTTGGTGATGTGACCCGACGGGAGAGTTGATGCCGAAGCACATATTCGTGACAGGTGGCGTCGCCAGCTCCCTGGGCAAGGGTCTCACGGCATCCTCACTCGGTCGGTTGCTGAAGATGCGCGGTCTGCGCGTCACCATGCAGAAGCTCGATCCGTACATCAACGTCGACCCGGGCACCATGAGCCCCTTCCAGCACGGTGAGGTCTTCGTCACCGATGACGGCGGCGAGACCGACCTCGACCTCGGGCATTACGAGAGGTTCATCGACGAGAACCTGACCCGGAGTTCGAACGCCACGACCGGCTCCATCTACCAGGCCGTCCTGGCCGCCGAGCGGCGCGGCGACTACCTGGGCAAGACGGTCCAGGTGATCCCGCACATCACCGACGAGATCAAGAGGCGCATCAGGCGAATCGCCACCGAGGACACCGATGTGGTGATCACCGAGGTCGGCGGGACCGTCGGCGACATCGAGATCCTCCCGTTCCTGGAGGCCATCCGCCAGTTCCGCAACGAGGTGGGCCGCGACAACTGCCTGTACCTCCATGTCACCCTCGTGCCGTTCATCGGCCCGAGCGGCGAGCAGAAGACCAAGCCCACTCAGCACAGCGTGACCGAGCTCCGCTCGCGGGGCATCCAGCCCGACGTCATCGTGTGCCGCAGCGAGGAGCCGCTGAGCGAGGGTCTCAAGCGCAAGATCTCCAACATGTGCGACGTCGACCTGAGGGCCGTGGTGAACGCGGCCGACGCACGCAACATCTACGAGCTTCCCCTCATCCTCCACGAGGAGGGTCTCGACGGCTACGTGTGTGATTCGCTCGGCATCGAGGGCGAGGTCGACCTCTCGTCATGGGAGGCTCTCGTGGCGCAGGTCGATGCCTCGGTCCGGCCGGTGCGCATCGGTCTCATCGGCAAGTACGTGGAACTTCAGGATGCCTACCTGTCGGTGGTGGAGAGCCTGAAGCATGCCGGGTTCCACCACTCGGCGAAGGTGGAGATCGACTGGATCCAGGCAGAGGACGTGGAGGGCCTGCTGGCGTCGGGTCGTCTCGACTCACTCGACGGCATCGTCATCCCCGGCGGGTTCGGCGTGCGCGGTGTCGAGGGCAAGATCGCTGCCGCCGCTTACGCGCGCGAGAACAGGATCCCGTGCCTCGGGCTGTGCCTGGGCATGCAGGTGATGACCATCGAGTTCGCGCGTCACGTTCTCGGGTTCGCGGATGCGCACAGCACCGAGTTCGACCCTTCCACCACCCATCCGGTCATTGACATCATGAACGACCAGCGCGACGTCACCGACAAGGGCGGCACGATGCGCCTGGGTGCGTACTACGCGGTGCTGCAGCCCGGCACGAAGGTCGCCGAGGCCTACGGCGAGGCTGTGGTGAGCGAGCGCCACCGGCACCGGTACGAGTTCAACCACAACTACCGTGCACGGTTCGAGGAGGCGGGGTTCGTCTGCAGCGGGACATCGCCCGACAAGCGCCTCGTGGAGTTCATCGAGATCGAGGACCATCCGTACTGGGTCGGCACACAGGCCCATCCCGAGTTCAAGAGCCGTCCCGACCGTGCCCACCCCCTGTTCCGTGAGCTGATCGCGGCGTCACTCGCACACCGCGAGGCGAGGCTCGGGGCGGCGCGCGCCGCCCGATGACAGGTCCGTCGGTCAACGGGGGATTCGTCACCCTCGGTCTCGAGACGGTGCACGACTGGGGCTACTCGCGGCTGGTGCGCCGCACCGTGGAGGCGCCCGGAGGGGAGAGTTTCTCCCGCACCTATGTCGAATCGCCGGGGGCTGTGGGTGTGGTTGCCCTCACCGAAGGCGGCGAGATCGTGCTCGTCAACCAGTACCGGGCCCCCGTGGACGGGTACGTGCTGGAGATCCCCGCAGGCATGAGGGACGTCGACGACGAACCGCCCCTGGAGACAGCCCGACGCGAACTCGAGGAGGAAGTGGGCTACCGGGCTGGTGAGTGGCTCGACCTCGGCGCGGTGCTGTCCACCCCCGGTGTGAGCAACGGCACGGTGGACCTGTTCCTCGCCACGCAGCTCGTGCACCACGGGTCGATCCCGCACGGTCCCGAGGAGCAGGCGATGGACGTGCTCCACGTTCCGTCCGCGGAGGCTGTTGCGATGTGCATGGACGGCCGCATCACAGACTCGAAATCCGTCACGGGCATCCTTAGGGCCGCCCGTTTGCTCGGGATCTGACCATGGCAGCCCATCAGGGCGGGACGGAGACCGTGGACGCGTTCCTCACGTGGCTCACCGTGGAGCGGGGGAGAGCCGCCAACACGGTGTCCTCCTACAGACGCGATCTTGCCGCAGCCGGTGCCTGGCTGTCCGGGCGCGGGGTGACCCTCGCAGCCGCCGGCACGGCCGATCTCGAGCGTTACGTGGCCTCGCTCCTCGCGGGAGGAGGTGCGGCAAGCAGCGCCGCGCGGCGTCTGGCCGCCCTGCGCACTTTCTACGGGTGGCTGACGAGGGAGGGCGTCGTGGCGGTCGACCCCACACAGGGACTCGAGGGTGTGCGGGTTCCCTCGGGCGTTCCCAAGCCACTGTCGGCAGACGACACGGCGCGTCTGCTCGGGGCTGTCCCCGGTGATGACGCGGGGGCGCTCCGTGACAGGGCACTGCTCGAGTTCCTCTATGCGACCGGGGCCCGTGTGTCGGAGGTGTGCGGGCTGGACATCGATGACCTGGATCTGGTGGGGTGCGTGGTGCGGCTTCTGGGGAAGGGTTCGAAGGAACGCGTTGTCCCGGTCGGGTCGGTGGCGGTGGCAGCCGTTCGCGAGTGGATGGAGGCCGGCCGCCGGCAGATGACGCCGGACCGCTGGAGGCACCCGTCCGACCGCACCGCGGTGTTCCTCACGAACACGGGCCGGCGTCTCAACCGGCAGAAGGCCTGGGACATCGTGCGTGCCGCCGGGCGTCGGGCGGGCCTCGGGGACGAACTGTCTCCGCATGTGCTGCGCCACACGTGTGCCACCCACATGCTCGAGCACGGGGCCGACCTGCGGATTGTGCAGGAGATGCTCGGGCACGCAACCATCTCCACGACACAGGTGTACACGAAGGTCTCGGGCGAGCGGCTTCTCGAGGTTTACCGTGCGGCACACCCGAGGGCGTCGTGACAGCGGGCGTCGGTCATCTCCTGCGACGTGCGTTCGGCAGCCTCAGCAACAAGGGGCCCGACGATGAGTCCCTTGCCGTGGTCGCATCGGTGCTGTCGGCGGGTGAGTTCGCGCTGTGGCGGCGTATGCCCGGCCGAGACCAGCGGCACTCGATTGTCGTGCTGCGTCGCCTCGACGAGTTTCTTCCCGCGGCGACATCTCCCGAACGGGCCGCAGCGCTCCTTCACGACGTGGGAAAGACGGTGTCATCGCTCGGCTGGACGATGCGTGTCATCGCCACGCTCGCTGGTCCGCTGGGTCGTCGTTGCTCGGGTCGGTTCCGCGAGTACCACGAGCACGAGCAGATCGGCGCCCGGATGCTCGTCGGTGTCAGTGACGCGCGCACCGTTGCCCTGGTGGGTGGCTTCGCCGGGGACGACGCCGCAACGGCCCTGAGGAGAGCGGACGACGTCTGACGATCAGACGCGCGGCATCAGGCCGACGGCGCGGTGTGCACGTGCCAGGGTGTCGGCGGCCACGCCCCGCGCCCGGTCGTTGCCGATGCGAAGCAGCCGGGCCAGTTCGCCGCGGTCGGCCATGAGTTCGGTCCAGCGCGCCCGGATCGGCGCGAGCATCTCGACGACGGCCTCGCCCGTGTCGTTCTTCAGCGGTCCGTACTGCGAGTACCGACCGGCCAAAGTCTCCGCCGGCGTGCCGGTGCAGGCGGAGAGAATGTCGAGGAGGTTCGACACACCCGGCTTTGCCGAGCGGTCGTAGCGGACCTCGTTGTCGCTGTCGGTGACCGCCCGCTTGAACTTCCGTGTGATCGCCGCGGGCTCGTCCAGCAGATAGACGATGCCGGCATCACCGGGGGACGACTTGGACATCTTCGAGGTGGGGTCCTGGAGGTCCATCACCCTCGCTCCTGCGCGCGGGTGCACGGCCTTCGGCACCACGAAGGTGTCACCGAACCTGTGGTTGAAGCGGACCGCCGCGTCGCGGGTGAGCTCCACGTGCTGGCGCTGGTCCTCACCCACGGGCACCTCGTCGGCGTCGTACAGGAGGATGTCGGCCGCCATGAGCGCCGGGTAGGTGAAGATGCCCGCCGACACGAAATCCCCGTCTCTCTTGGCCGACTTGTCCTTGAACTGGGTCATCCTCGAGAGCTCCCCGTAGGAGACCGTGCACTCCATCAGCCACGCAAGCTCTGTGTGCTCATGGATGTGGCTCTGCACGAACACCGTTGCCACGTCCGGGTCGAGGCCGACAGCGAAGAGGACCGCTGCGAGCTCGATCGTCTGGTCGCCGATGAGGCCCGGTGTCTCCACGACAGTCAGGGCATGGAGGTCGACGATGCCGTGGTACACGTCGCCGTCGTGCTGGCCGCGGACCCAGTTGACGAGAGCGCCGAGATGGTTCCCGAGATGGACCGCGCCTGTGGGCTGGATGCAGGAGAGCACGCGGGGCACGCCTGGAACGCTACCCCCGGCCCGGGTCCGGGGGCCCGGTCATAAGCGGCCGGCCGACGACGGCCTCCACTACTGTTGACCCGTGCCGATCGACGTCGCCACGCCGGTGTACGAGGGTCCCTTCGACCTGCTGTTGCACCTCATCCTTCGGGAGGAGGTCGACATCCACGAGGTGAGCCTCTCGTCCATCGTCGACGCCTACCTCGCCGAACTGGCGCGCATGCAGGAGTTCGACCTCGAGGTGGCGACGGAGTTCCTGCTGATCGCCGCGACCCTGGTGGAGCTGAAGGCGCGGCGCCTCCTGCCCGGCCGGGAGTCGACCGACCTCGACGAGGAACTCGCGCTCTGGGAGGAACGTGACCTCCTCCTGGCCCGGCTTCTCGAGTGCAAGACCTTCAAGGACGTTGCCCGGGTGTTCGCGGCGTTCGTGGACGACGCCGACAGGGTGTATGCCCGTGTCGCCGGACCAGACGAGTCGTTCTCCAACGTCATGCCCGATCTGCTCGAGGGTGTCACCGTGGAGAGGCTCCAGCGTGCCCTGGTGTCCGCAATCACGCCCAAGCCGGTGCCGAGCATCAACACCTTCCATGTGTCGCCCGTGCGTTTCACGGTTGCCGAGGCCGTCGAGGAACTGATGGACGAGCTGCCGCGGCGCCAGCGGACGTCGTTCCGCTCGCTGACGTCCGACCTGATCGAGCGTCTCGAGATCGTGGTGCGCTTTCTCGCGCTGCTGGAGATGTACAAGCAGGGGTGGATCGACCTCGAACAGGGCGAACGCTTCGGGGACATCGTGGTGGTGTGGACCGGGGAGGGCCCCGAGATTGCGGACGGGATCGTGACGGTGGACGAGTATGACGGCTGAGGTCAGCACGGAATCGGTGCGGGCAATCGAGGCAATCCTGATGGTGGCCCAGGAACCCGTTCCGTCGGAACTGCTCGCACAGCTGGTGGAGCTGTCCATTGTCGCGGTGGACGAGGTGTGCGGCCGACTGGCGGCTGCATACGCAGAGGCCGGCCACGGCTTCACCATCGCGAAGGTCGCCGGGGGATGGCGCTTCCAGACGGTGGCCGACATGGCGCCGTATGTCGAGCGCTTCATCCTGGACGGCCAACGTGCCCGCCTGTCGGGAGCCGCACTCGAGACCCTCGCCATCATCGCGTACAAGCAACCGATCTCACGGCTGCAGATCGCGAGCATCCGCGGGGTCGACCCGGATGCCGTGATGCGCACCCTGCACGGCCGCGGGTACATCGCCCCGACGGGACGCGACGACGGCCCGGGGCAGGCCGTCATGTGGGGCACGACCGACCTGTTCCTCGAGAAGCTCGGCATCGCCGGCCTGGGTGACCTGCCGCCCATCGCGAGTTTCGTGCCCGATGCGAGCATCGTGGAGACACTCGAGCGGACCCTGCGCATCGATGCCACTGTCGACACCGGGGACGCGGACCAGCCGGCTGCTGCCGGTGACGACACCCCGTAGATGTCCCGTCAGGATCAGGTGGACGACGATGGCGGGGAGCGTCTGCAGAAGGTGCTGGCACGGCTCGGGTACGGGTCGCGGCGTGCGTGCGAGGAACTGATAGCCGACGGGCTCGTGACCGTGAACGGTGAGATCGCAGAACTCGGCCGGCGTGTGACCGCCGGACATGACCGCGTGGAGGTGGAGGGCGTGGAGATCGCCATCGAGCCGGGCCTCGTCTACTACCTGCTCAACAAGCCGACCGGTGTGGTGAGCACGGTCACCGACACCCACGACCGGCCGACCGTGGTCGATCTCGTGCCTGGTGAGGTGCGAGTGTTCCCGGTCGGCCGCCTCGACATGGACACCTCCGGGCTCATCATCCTCACGAACGACGGTGTGCTCACCAATCTGGTGACGCACCCGAGCCACGGCGTCGAGAAGGAGTACGTGGCCGAGGTCCGCTGCGGGCCCGGCGGTGTCGACCGGCGCGCACTCGCCATGTTGCGGCGCGGAATCGAACTGGAGGACGGGGTGACCGCGCCGGCAAGAGTGGGCCAGCCATCGCCGGGTGTGCTTCGTCTCGTGATCCATGAGGGTCGCAACCGTCAGGTGCGCAGGATGTGCGAGGCCGTCGGACATCCCGTGGTGCGGTTGTCGCGCGTGCGGATCGGGCCGTTGCGTGATGATCGACTGGCGCCGGGGAAGTGGCGGCACATGACTTCCGACGAGGTCCGTCGCTTATCGGCGGAAGCTTCCGTCGGGCCCGGAAGTAGGTTCTGAACCATGACGGAACCATTGTCGGCGAACGTGATCGGGCTGGGCCTGATCGGTGGGTCCGTCTGTCTCGCGCTCCGTCGCGCCGGGTTCGTGGTCCACGGTGTGGACAGCGATGCGGGGCGCGTCGCGGATGCCCTCGACAGGTCGGTCATCGATGCGGAGGGGCTCGACCCGGCGGGCCGCGTCACGTTCGTGGCGACCCCGGTGAACGGCATCGCCGACGGGGTGGCGCGGGCGCTCGCAGAGACCGGCGGCTGGGTCACCGACGTCGGGTCTGTCAAGGCGCCGGTGGCGCAGGCATGCACCGACCCCAGGTTCGTGCCCGGCCACCCAATGGCCGGAAGCGAACTGCACGGCCTGGACGGTGCCGATGCCTCGATGTTCGAGGGTGCGGTGTGGGTGCTCACACCGACGGCGACAACGTCTGATGATGCATTCTCGGGTGTGGCAGGGATCGTGTCGCGCCTCGGGGCGGAGGTGGTGGCACTGCCGGCCGAGAGGCACGATGACATCGTCGCGATGGTGAGCCACGTCCCTCACCTGACCGCGGCGACACTCATGGGCCTCGCCGAGACCCGCGCCGAGGAGCACCTCGCTCTCCTCAGGCTCGCGGCCGGTGGTTTCCGCGACATGACACGCATCGCATCCGGGCAGCCCTCGATCTGGATCGACATATGCCGCCAGAACAAGGACGCGATCGTGCGCACCCTCGACGGCTTGATCGAGGGGCTCTCCGGGATGCGCGACGTGGTGGAACGCGGCGAGGCGGCAGAGTTGCTCGGTCGTCTCGAGCGTGCGCGGGTGGCGAGGATGAACCTGCCCGTGCGGGCGGGGGCCGTGGAGAACCTGGTGGAGGTGCGCGTCCCCATCCCTGACCGACCGGGAGCAGCCGCCGAGGTGTTCTCGCTGTCCGGTGACCTCGGCGTGAACATCCTCGACTTCGAGGTGGTCCACTCCGCCGAGGGCGACAGGGGAGTCATGGTCCTGGTTGTGCGCAGCGAGCATCTCGACATGTTCAGGGGTGGTCTGCTCGCGCGTGGTTTCCGTCCCGCGGTGCAGAAGCTGTCGTGACGGTGCTTCACCTGCCGGGCCGTCAGGGTCCGATCGATGCCGTTGTGCCGGTGCCGGGGTCGAAGAGCGTGGCCAACCGCGCGCTGGTGTGCGCTGCCCTGGCCGGAGGCGGGGAGTCGCGGGTCACGAATGTGCCGGGAGGTGACGACTGCGCAGCGATGATGGACGCACTGCGGACGGCGGGGTGTCTCACCGTCGACGGTGCGGTGCGCGGCGGCGTCTTTCCCGGGCCGGCGACACTGTTCGATGCCGGGCTCGCAGGCACCACCTCGAGGTTCCTGATGGCTGCATCGTCGTTGTCGCCGTCAGGTGTGGTGATCGACGGTGACGATCCACTGCGCCGCAGACCGATGGCCGATCTGGCGGATGCGCTGAGACGACTGGGCGCCACCGTGGAACACACCGTTTCGCCCGGGCACCTGCCGCTGCGCGTGCAGGGCGGTCCTCACGTGCGCGGTGGTCACGTGGGCGTGCGGGGGGACGTGTCGAGCCAGTTCATCAGTGCGCTCATGCTCGTGGCGCCCCGCCTGGCCGACGGCCTGGTGATCGCCGTGGACGGGACTCTCGTCTCGCGACCGTACGTGGAGATGACCGCGTCGGTGATGCGTGCGTTCGGTGCGGACGCCACGGTGGCCGCCGATGAGGTCCGTGTGCCGCCCGGTGGGTATGCGCCGACCGACTACGAGGTGGAGCCTGATTTCTCCTCCGCAGCGTTTCCGCTGATGGCTCTTGCTTTCACCGAGGGTCGGGTGACCGTCAAGGGCCTGCGCCGTGCCCGTCTGCAGGGCGACTCGTTCGTGCTCGAGGTGGCGCGGTCGATGGGGCTGCGGGTGTCGGACAACGGTGACGACGTCGTTGTCGAACGCGCTGCGGCGTCGCGCCTCGCCCCGGTGGATGTCGATCTCCGGGATGCGAGCGATCTCGTCCCGGCGGTCGCGGTTGCGTGTGCCGCAATCGACGGCACCAGCACCATCCGCGGCGTCGGCTTCATCCGCAACAAGGAGAGCGACAGGATCGGCGACCTCGTCTCCTGCCTGCGCGGCATCGGCGCCGTTGCTCACGAGACGGACGACGGACTCACGATCGAGGGCGGTCGTGCGCTCGAATGCAGGAGCGCCGTTCCGACTCACCATGACCACAGGCTCGCGATGGCGTTCTCCCTGCCTGCGGCGGGTGGCATCTCGATCATCATCGAGGACCCGTCCGTGGTGACAAAGAGCTGGCCCGGGTACTTCGCGGACATGGTGGGGGTACTGGGACCGGCGTCGACCGCCAACTAGCCTCGTGCCGTCATGCATCCGGACGTTGTTGCCTTCGATGTGGACGGCACGCTGACCGTCCGCGACTGCGTGTTTCCCTGGCTTGCGGGAGTCGCGGGCCCTGTGCGCACGGCGCGCACCCTCGCGGGCATGACGCCGCTTCTGTCGGTGCGTGATGCGGCGACCCGCCGCGACCGGGCCAAGCGGTCGATCGTGCGGGGTTGCGTTGCGGGTCTCGCAGAGGACGGCCTGCGCGACCGAGGGGAGCACTTTGCCGGTCGGGTTGCCGCGCGATGGATGCGCGAGGACGTCGTCCGGCGTCTCCGTGCACACCAGGACGCCGGCGACGTGGTGGTGCTCGTGTCCGCCTCGCTCGATGCCTACCTGGAGCCCCTCGGTGACATCCTCGAGGTGGACGCCGTGCTCTGCACGAGGCTGGAGTATGCCGACGGCGTCGCCACCGGGGAGATAGTGGGCGGGAACTGCAGAGGCAGCGAGAAGGTCCGACGGATCGCGGAGTGGGCGGGGTCCGCGGGGTTCGGGGGCGAGGGTTGGCTGGCTGCCGCGTACGGGGACTCCTCGGGGGATGACGAGATGCTGGCGATGGCACGCGAGGCGGTGAGGGTCGGCGCCCGCGACCTGGTGTCATGATCGGCGCACTCGTGCGCGAGGCGCGACCGAAGCAGTGGTTGAAGAACGTGCTGGTCTTCGCCGCCCCGGCGGCCCTCGGCTCGGTGACCGGGAGTCTGGTCCGGGACGCCGTGCTGGTTTTCGTGGCCTTCTGTCTCACCGCGAGCGGCACCTACTTCTGGAACGACGTGAAGGACGTCGAGGCCGACAGGCTCCACCCCAGGAAGAAGCACAGGCCCGTGGCGAGCGGAGCGGTGCCGTTGTCGGTGGCCATGATCGTCGGGACGCTCATGCTGGCGGGCGGCCCTGCACTCGCGTTTGCAGTGCGCCCGGAGGCCGGGGGGATAGTTGCCCTGTATGCGGTGCTCACCGTGGGGTACAGCACGGTGCTGAAGCATGTGGCCGTCGTCGACCTCGCGATAGTGGCGAGTGGTTTCGTGCTTCGTGCCATGGCGGGTGCCGCCGGCACAGACACGCGCATGTCCACCTGGTTCGTTCTCTGCACGTCGTTCGGGTCGTTCTTCATCGTCACCGGCAAGCGTCACGCCGAACTGGCGGCTCTGGGGGAGGGAGCCACCTCGACGCGCCGGTCGCTTGCCGCGTACACATTGCCGTTCCTGAAGCAGGTGCTCGGCGTGTCGTGCACCGCCACCATCGTGTCGTACTGCCTCTGGGCCTTCGAGAACGGCGAGAACGCTGCGACGGGCGTCCCCTGGCACGCCCTGTCGATTGTTCCGATGGTGCTCGCACTCCTGCGGTACCTGCTGTTGATCGAGCGCGGTGAGGGGGAGTCCCCCGAGGAGGTCTTCACTTCCGACCGTGCGATCCAGGCCTACGGCGCGCTGTGGCTGGCCGTGTACGCGCTCGGTGTGCAGGCAGGATGACCACATGACCCGCCAGAACCTCTCCGGCTGGGGTCGCACGGCCTTCTCGGTGGCGCGCACCGTTGTGCCGGCATCCGAGGAGGAGGTCCGCACCGAGGCAACGTCGCCCGGCTCCCGCGGGGTTGTCGCCCGTGGGCTCGGCCGTTCCTACGGTGCCGCCGCGCAGAACGCGGGGGGGACCGTGCTGCTCATGCCTGACACCGCAGTGGGTCGACCATTCGCCCTCGATGGAGCCACGGGCACCGTCACGGCTCCTGCCGGGATGAGTCTCGACGAGGTACTCAAGCGGGTGGTGCCGCAGGGATGGTTCGTGCCCGTGACACCGGGAACCCGGTTCGTGACCGTGGGCGGGGCGATTGCCTCCGACGTCCACGGAAAGAACCACCACGTCGACGGCAGCTTCGGTGCGCACGTTCGCTCGATGCGGGTCCTTCTGTCGTCGGGCGAGGTGGTCACCCTCGGACCGCACGAGCGCCCCGACTGGTTCTGGGCCACGGTCGGCGGCATGGGACTGACGGGTGTCATTCTCGATGCGGAGTTCGCCCTGCTGCCGATCAGTTCGTCGCGTGTCCGGGTGGAGACCGAACGTCTCGCTGACTTCGATGCAGTCGTTGCGGCGATGGCCCCGGGTGGCGATGACAGTTACCGCTACTCGGTCGCATGGGTCGACCTGCTCGCCACCGGTCGCTCGACGGGACGGGGTGTCCTCACCCGGGGCGACCACGCCGACGCGTCCGAGGCGGGCGGCGGCGACCCTTTGGCGTACGACCCCAAGGTGAGAGTGGCGGCCCCGTCGTGGGTGCCGAACGGTCTGCTGAACAAGGCCTCGATCCGTGTCTTCAACGAGGCCTGGTACCGGAAGGCGCCGTCGAAGCGGCACGTGGGGATCGAGTCCATCCCTGCCTTCTTCCATCCGCTCGACGGCGTGAGGAGATGGAACCACCTCTACGGCACTGCCGGCTTCATCCAGTACCAGTTCATCGTTCCGCTGTCCGAGGTCGACGTGCTGCGTCGGGTCATCGAGGCCTTCGCGGGCCGGGGCGTCGCGTCGTTCCTTGCGGTGCTGAAGCGGATGGGACCCCAGAACGCGGCTCCCATGAGTTTCCCGACGGAGGGATGGACGCTCACGCTCGACATGGGTGCGGGCATCCGGGGCCTCGCCGAACTTCTTGCGGCAGTTGACACGATGGTTCTCGATGCGGGAGGGCGCCATTACCTGGCGAAGGACTCCCATGTCTCGCCCGCAGCCGTCAGGCGCGGCTACGGCCGGTTCGGGGAGTGGCAGGCGGTCCAGCGGGAGATGGATCGCGCCGGCGCATGGAACAGCGACCTGGCCCGACGACTGGGTCTGCTCGACGGAAGGACAGAGGGATGAGGAACGGAGTGGGCGTGCCCCAGCACATCGTGCTCTTCGGCGGCACGAGTGAGATCGGCCTGGCGGTGATCGAGGGCCTCATCGGCCCGGGAGTTGCCCATGTCACGCTCGTGTGCCGTGACATCGGGGCGGGTGAGCAGGCGGCAGCCTCCATCGGTTCGATCAACGACGACATCCACGTGGAGATCGTGCGCTTCGAGGCGACCGACGCTGCCGCCATGATCGATGTTGTCGCCGAGATCTGCTCCTCAGCAGGGGACATCGACGTTGCAGTGGTGGCCCAGGGTCTCCTCGGCCAGGATGCCGACCATTTCTCCGGGGCAGAAACGCTCGTCGAGGTCATGTCAGTGAACGCAACGGCCACGATGTCGCTGCTGTACGCGCTGTCCGCGCGCATGCGCGACCAGGGGTACGGGCGGATCGTTCTCCTGTCGTCCGTTGCCGGGCAGCGTCCGCGCAGGTCGAACCCTGTGTACGGGGCATCAAAGGCCGCGGTGGACACGTTCGCCCTGGCTCTCGACCATGAGCTCGAGGGATCGGGTGTGTCCGTCCTCGTCGTGCGGCCCGGCTTCGTGGAGACACGGATGACGAAGGGGATGAAGAAGGCCCCGTTCTCGACATCGCCACGGGGCGTGGCCGAGGCTGTCGTGCCGGCCGTGAACTCCCAGAGGCGGGTGGTGTACGCCCCGCGGGTCCTGTCGGCGGTCTTCGCGGTGTTCCGGTTGCTGCCCGAGAAGGTGTGGCGGAGGCTCCCGCTCAACTGAGGCGAAGGTCCGGCCGCCGGTCAGGGAATCGCGCCGAACACCACGTACAGCCCGGTCACGGTGACGAGTCCGGCGCCGAGCACCACGAGCGTGAGGGGCCACCACGTGTCGTCATCGTCTCGCAGGCTGCGCGCCGCAGGGATGAGCATCGGGAACGCCGTGAAGAGGAAGCGTGGCCTGGCGGTGACCGTCGCGGGAAGAAGCATCAGGAAGATCACCACCGCGCTGTACGCCGTGTGCATCGCGGGCAGTCGGTGCCGCCTCAGGCACCAGATCCCGAGCACAAGTGCGCCCACTGAGGCGGTCGTGAGCATGCTCGTGGGGGACGACATGGGGTTCAGGAAGAAGTCGACGGTGCGTGTGACGGCCGTCCCGCCGAAGCTCGTCCCCTCCCTCCATGCCTCGCGCTGGACGCGGAACCACGGCCATGGCTCGCCGGTGTGGTGGCGCAGGAACGCCATGAAACCAACGAACCCGACCGGGGACAGAATCGGGGCCCAGAGGGAATGCCAGTCACGGTTGCGTCGGATGGCGATCAACGAGGCAACGGCGCATGCAGCGACGAGCGCCACGGCGTTCGGCCGCGCGGCTGTGCCGAAGGCAGCGAGGATGCCCGCGAGAACCCATCGCTCGCGCGCGAGCGCGAGGAAGACGAGCGCGGCAAGCGTCAGCATGAGTGCCTCGGAGTAGGTCCAGCTAAGCACGAAACTGCCGGGGAAGAGCGACGCGATGATCATGGTCTTCTCGGCAGTCCGGGTGTCGTGGAGTTCACGGGCGATGACACCGATGAGGAACACGAACAGCCCGCCGAGCAGGAAGTTCATGAGGAGAGCAGCACTCACGGGCCCCCCGGGCAACAGGAAATCGAGGTAGCGGACCGTGCGCGGGAACAGCGGGAAGAATGCCGCCCGCGCATCGCTGACGAAGTAGGTGACATCCGGTTGGATCGACCGCGGGTAGCCCATCCTCGTGACATCGAGGTACCAGTGACCGTCCCAGCTGTCGAGTGCACGCACCACGGCCTGGAGTCCCTCGACCGGGACCTTCTCCTCCCATCTGTCGCGCACCGCGTGCGCCGAGATGCCCACACCCACGCCGAGCAGCACGAGAAAGCGGCTCAGCAGGTACGCACCGAGACCCGTGTACAGGGCCCGGGCCCAGGCGGCAGGGGCGGAAGCGTCGGTGTCGAGTGTCGCGGTCATGGGTCAGAGGCGGGCGACATCGAGAATACGTCGCCTCGGGCCCCTGGCCGGTGCACTCCATCCGGCCAACGTGAGCCAGGTGAGCACGCGCTTGCGTTGACCGGCGTACGGCTCCATGGCGCGGTGCATCTCCTCGTCGGTGCCCCGCGCCCGGCCCTCGAGGGCCCACGCAACGGTGTTCTTCACATGGAAGTCCCCGAACTCGAGTGCGTCCGGGTCACCGAAGGCGATGTGGCCCGCCACCGCTGCGGTCCAGACCCCGACGCCGGGGATGAGGCGGAGCGACTGTGTGCGATCGGTTGCGTTCAGTTCGGTGCGCCACCCCGTGAGCAGGCGCTCGCCATGCCGCGCCACGTTCCGGACCGTCTCGGCGCGGCGCCTCTCCACACCGAGCAGGTGCCATTCGTGGTACGGCACGGAGAGCAACCTGTCCGGCCGCGGAGGGGTGTGCAGTTGTATTCCACCGATTTCGACGCGATCGCCCCACAGCCGACAGATCCTGCCCCACTGGCCGATGGCCTCGCGCGCCGTGACGCGCTGGCCGAGAACCGCGGGGATGAGCTCGTGGTACGGCGTGTCGGTTCGGGCCAGCCGCACGTCCCCGTGCGCCGACATCGCGGACGCGACTGCCGGGTGCACCGCCACCACGTCGTGACCCGGATCGTCGTCCCCGAACAGGGGATGGGAACCGACGATGACGGGGTCGGCCCCGGGTGTGGTGACCTCGATGGTGCCGTCGTGCCCCAGGCGGGCATGAAGCGCCGTCGGCAGCCCGTCGGGGCCGATGGTGGCCCGGGCGACCCAGTCGGGACCCGTGACGGTGGTGGGGTCGTTGATGCCGTTGCGCAGGGAGGCAAGCGTGGCTCCGAGGTGGGGTTGCGACGCCGAAGGCACCGTCGAATGGTAACTCCGGCCTGTCTCCCGTGGGACCATGGGACATGGCAGACATCGAGACATCCCGGCCCCGAGACGGCATCGTCCGCATCACGATGAACAGACCGGCTTCGTTGAACGCGATGACCTCGGGCATGGTGTCCGAACTGCACGACACGCTCGACTCCGTTGCGCGGGACCGCGACTGCAGGGTGGTGGTGCTGACGGGTGCGGGCCGGGGCTTCTGTGCCGGTCTCGACCTCAGCGGGTACGGGGATGCCCCGGGCTTCGAGTGGCAGGGCCGGGTGGAGCGGGGTTTCGCCGTTCAGCGGCACATTGCGTCGTTGATCCCTCATCTCAGGTCGCTGCCGCAACCGGTGATAGCGGCGGTGAACGGGCCGGCTGCCGGCGGCGGTTTCGCCCTCGTGCTCGGCTCCGACATCCGCATCGCGGCCGCGAGCGCGCGCTTCAACGCGGCGTTCATCCGTATCGGACTGAGCGCCTGTGACATCGGCACGAGCTGGCTGCTGCCCCGCATCGTCGGGGCGGCGAGGGCACAGGAGCTGATGCTGACCGGGAGGCTGTTCGGGGCCGAGGAGGCACTCCGCATCGGCCTGGTGACCGATGTGGTGCCCGACGACGCGCTGGAGGATGCGGTTCTGGCGAAGGCAGCAGAGATCATGGCGAACTCGCCTGTCGGGGTGATGCTGACGAAAGAGGGCATGTGGTCCGCGCTCGAGATACCCGGCCTCCAGGCGGCCATCGACATGGAGAACCGACAGCAGATCATGGCGTCGTTCTCTGATGATGCAGCGGAGGCGCGGCGGGCCCGGGCCGAGCGCAGGGACCCCCGCTATCTCTCCTGACGGACTGTCAAGGACGGGCATCGGCTCCGCACGACCGGAGCGACTAGTTTGTTCGCGTGGAAGACCGCGAGATCATGTCATGGGAGAAGTTCGGAATCGCGAGCCGTGAGCTCGCCTCCCAGATCGCGGATTCGGGCTACGACCCCGACATCATCCTCGCCATCGCGCGCGGCGGACTGCTGGCCGCGGGAGCCCTCGGCTACGCACTGGCCGTGAAGAACCTCTACACGATGAACGTCGAGTTCTACACGGGTGTCGAGGAAAGGCTGCCCGTGCCGATGATCCTCCCGCCGGTGCCCGATCTCGTCGAGCTCCGCTTCGCCCGCGTGCTTGTGGTGGACGACGTCGCCGACACGGGACACACGCTGAAGATCGTCGAGGAGTTCTTCAAGGGGCGCGTCAAGGAGGTCCGCACCGCGGTCCTCTACGAGAAGCCCCGTTCGGTGGTGAAGTGCGACTACGCGTGGAAGAAGACCGATCTGTGGATCAACTTCCCCTGGAGCGACAAGGAACCCGTGGTCAAGCGCGCCAACATGGTGCGCGACGCCTGATCAACCGCTGCCGCGACGCCCTGCGGGTTCAGTCGAGGGATATCGAGGTGTCGATGAACTCGTTCGTCACGAGGTCGGAAGCCGTGAGACCCTTCTTGGGCTCGGTGCCACCCGCCTCGAAGATGGGCACGGCCACGTCGATGAACGACTGCACGCGCGCGGGGTCGAAGGAGCCCAGGACGCCGTCGGGTCCGTTCGCGACGATGCCGTCGGACAGCTGCTTCTCGAGCGACGCAACTGCCTGGTCCATGTCGTAGACCCACGCGTTGTTGTACTGGAGCACGGCGTCCACGATGATCTCGTTGGCCCTGTCGGGTGCACCCACGTAGTCCTTCAGTGACTGCTGGATCGCGGGCACGAGTTTCGCCAGGCATTCCCTGTTGGACGCGAGTGCCTCGGGTGTGAGTGCCAGCACCTGGGCGTAGGGCTGCCAGCCGGTGTCGTGCACCAACTGGTACGCGACAGGCTTCAGCCACTTGTCGAGCTTCTTCTCGTAGAAGAACGGCTCCGACGTGGCGAAGCCCTGCTGTGCGTCCTTGCCGCCCGCTGCGAGGTACGACGCCGGGGTGCCGTCATACGTGCCGTCGGTCTGTGCGGCATCGAGGATCCCGGCGCCGATCAGGTAGTCGATGAACGTCACGCCGTTGAAGTAGCGGACCTTCACGCCCTTGTCCTTGAGGTCGGCGATGGTCTTCACGTCGGGATACGTGGCGGGGTCCCACATGATGATCTGCGGGTTCTTGATGAACGGGGTGAACACCCCGACCGTGGGCTTCTCGCCCGAGAAACTGATCGATGCGTCGGTGTTGACGAAGCCCATGAGGACCTCGGGCCTGGAGTAGAGCTCTGCGGTCACCGACCCGTACCCGATTGCGGGTCCGCCGGCCCGGATCTCCACCTGCACGCCGGTCGGTCGGCCCCCCGACCAGAGGTCGCCCTTCACGGCGCCCTTCTCGGTGTCGACCGTGTAGTTCGGTCCCACGAGGTTGTACACGAAACCATGCTCTGCCTCAGGGTTCCAGTCGGTCTGGATCACCACGTTGTCGGGGCACACACCGCGGAGGTCGAGACCGATGGCGGGTGCAGTGGTGTCGGGTGCGACCGTCTCCTCAGTTGTACCACCGCCGCCGCATGCCGCCGTGAGAAGAGCAAGAGCCGCGACTGCAGCTGCATTCCGGCGCCGTGAACGGTTGATGTGCATCATGTGTGACTCCCCGTGGGACGGTGCTCACTGCCCCCTGACGGGAGTGTGCCAACTCCCGATGACTCTACGGGAGAGCCAACCGAAAAACAGGAAGACGGAGAGTCCGAGCAGGCTCGCGAGGATGATGGAGGCGATGAGTTCCCCGCCCCAGAGACGCTGTCGGTAGATGTCGATCTGGGCACCGATGCCCACGGTGCCTGCGCCCCTGAAGTAGAAATCACCCACAACGGCACCGATGACCGAGAGTCCCGCTGCGGTGCGGAGTCCCACGAAGACGCTGGGCAGCGCCGCGGGCAGCTGCAGTTTCGTGAGACGGGTCCAGCGTCCGGCCCGGTGGAGGGTGAACAGGTCGTGCTGGGACGGATCGGCAGAGAGAAGGCCGAAGAGCGTGTTGGACACGACGGGGAACACAGAGATGAGGATGACCACGAGGACCCGCTGTGTCTGCGTGTCGTCGATGAGTGCACGGATGAGCGGTGTGAGTGCCAGCACCGGGGCGGACTGGATCGCAACGAGGTACGGCCAGGTAGCGCGCTCGAGCCACCTCCTGGTGCTCATGAGAAGGGCCAGGAGCACCCCGATGATGATGGTGAGGGCGAGTCCCGTGAGGGCAACCTTCGCGGAGTCCCACAACGACGCGAGGATCGGTTGGAGGCCCCGCCTGTCACCGCTCCGCCACACGAGAAAACCCTCGCTCACGACGGTGTGCGGAGCCGGCAGGAGGAAACGCTTGTGCGGGGGCAGCAGCACCCCCGACACCAGGTACCACACGCCGATGAACAGCACGAACACCACTGCAGGCCCTGTGACCTCCCGGAGCCGCGCGGTGATGCGACGGCCGGGTCCGGCAGACGAGACCCGTGTCATGCGTCGACTGTCCTGAGTGCGCGTGAGACCTCGGCGCACTTCTCGCCGAACGCTGCTTCGTACCGCAGGTCGTGGTTCCTCGGGAACGGGAACTCGACCGGGATGTCGGCAACCACCCGGCCCGGCCGCGGGGACATCACGACCACCCGCGTGGAGAGATACACCGCCTCGGCGATCGAGTGGGTGACGAACAACCCCGCGAATCCCTCGCGGCGGAAGAGGTCCTGGAGTTCGTCGTTCAGGCGCTCGCGGGTCATCTCGTCGAGGGCCCCGAACGGCTCGTCGAAGAGGAACACCCCGGGCCGAAGAACCAGCGACCGCGCGAGCGAGACGCGCATGCGCATGCCGCCGGAGAGCTGACGGGGGAGGTATCCCGACCACTCCGTCAGGCCCACCGTTGTGAGTGCATCGCGGACCCGGGCCGAGCGTTCGTCCCTGTCCATCCCCTCGAGTTCGGCGAGAAGCGACACGTTTGCCTCGACCGTGCGCCACGGCAGCAGGGTGGCGTCCTGGAAGACGTAGCCGACCGCCGAACCGTCGGACACGACCCGACCCGCGGTTGCCGTCTCGAGTCCGGAGGCAACCCTGAGCAGTGTCGACTTTCCGCAGCCGCTGGGGCCGACGATGGCAACGAACTCGCCGCGCTCCACAGCGAGGTCGACCGAGTCGAGAGCGGTGGTCCCGTCGGGGAAGGTGAGCGAAACCGACTCGAACGTGAGCGGGGCCGTGCTCATGCGGGGCCCCTGCGTGCATCCATGACCTCGCGCAGCACCCTGGTCTCGTCGGACATGATGCCGTCGACGCCGAGGTCGAGCAGCCGGTGCATGTCGTGCTCCTTGTTCACGGTCCACACATGAACCTGCATGCCTGCAGCATGGCAGGCCTCGACGAAACGGCGGGTGACGACGCGCACCGGACCCTGCCGCTCCGGGACCTGCGCCGCCAGTGCGGGCGTGCGCAGGGGCAGCAGTCGTGCCGTGCGCGAATGGAGCAGCAGTCGTGCCACCTCCCTCGGCCCTGTCGAGGTGCACAGTCGCTCGCCGAAGCGGGCCCTGAAGCGTGCGAGGCGCGCATCACTGAACGAACCGAGGCAGACCCTGTCGAGGCTGTCCAGCGTCCCGAGGAAGCGGGCAAGCGGCTCCTCGGCCTCCGACGTCTTGCAGTCGAGGTTGATGTGCAGACCCGGCCAGGTCGAGAACACCTCCTCCAGTCGCGGTATCGGTTCGCGTCCGGCGACCCGTGCCCGCGCGATGACATCCCACGGCGTCTCCTCGATTCGGCCCTTGATGCCGCACGTGCGCTCGAGATCGTTGTCGTGGAAGGCCACCAGCACCCCGTCGGACGTGACATGCACGTCGGTCTCCACGTGCGTGTAGCCGAGGTCGACCGCGTCCTGGAACGCGGCCATGGTGTTCTCCGGAGCCGCCGAGGTGCCGCCACGGTGGGCGAAGGCGATCGGGCCGTCGTGGTCGAGATACGGATGCCGTGCCGGCATCAGATCGATCGACCTGCTGCCGCCCAGTACTCGTCCTTGAGAAGCCTCTTGTAGAGCTTGCCCGTGGGGTGACGGGGAAGTTCCGCACGGAAGTCGACCGACCTGGGGCACTTGACGTCGGCAAGCTGCGACCTGCAGTATGCGATGAGTTCCTTCTCGAGCGCCTTGGCCTCCTCCTGGCTCGCGGGCATGGCCTTCGGTTGTACGACTGCCTTGACCTCCTCGCCAAAGTCCTCGTTCGGCACCCCGAAAACGGCGACGTCCACGACCTTCGGGTGGTTGACCAGGACGTTCTCGGACTCCTGCGGGTAGATGTTCACGCCGCCCGAGATGATCATGAACGCCTTGCGGTCGGTGAGGTAGAGGAAGTTGTCGGCGTCGAGATACCCGACGTCTCCGAGGGTGCTCCAGCCGCGTCCCTTGGGGTCTCGGGAGTTCTTCGTCTTCTCGGGGTCGTTGTGGTACTCGAACTGACCGCCGCCCTCGAAGAAGATCGTGCCCGATTCTCCCTGTGGAACCTCGTTCCCTTCCTCGTCGCAGATGTGCACCTTGCCGACGAGGGCCGTTCCCACCGTTCCGGGGTGGGCCAGCCACATCTCGGAGTTGCAGTACACGAAGCCGTTGCCCTCGGTGCCCGCGTAGTACTCGTGGATGATGGGACCCCACCACTCGATCATCGCCCGCTTCGTCTCGACCGGACACGGCGCGGCCGCATGGATGACCACCTCGAGACTCGAGACGTCGTGCGCGAGCCTCACCTCCGGGTCGAGTTTCAGCATCCTGATGAACATCGTGGGCACGAGCTGGCTGTGGGTCACCCTGTGACGCTCCACGAGCCTGAGGTATTCCTCGGGGTCGAAGTGCTCCATCACGACCGTGGTGCCCCCGTGGGAGTGGACCGACATGTTGAAGCGGAGCGGTGCCGCGTGGTACAGAGGCGCGGGGGAGAGGTACACCATCTCCTCGCGGTACCTGTACAGGCCCTGGGTGAGCGGCTGGCCGAGACCGGCGGCAGTGCCGAGAGGCGTGCCGGGGAACGGCTTCGCGACGCCCTTGGGCATGCCGGTCGTCCCGCTCGAGTACAGCATGTCCGTGCCGTCGACAGGATCAGCGAGGGGTGCCTCGCTGGCGGAATCCACCACGGACTCGAATGAGTCGTACCCAGGGACCGTGCCGTCGATCATCAGACGCAGCGACACGTTCGGGATGTCGTCTGCGATCTCGAGTGCCTGGTCGGCCTTGTACTTGGTGGTGATGAACGCCTTCGCGGCGCAGTCGTTGATGATGTAGGCCAGCTCTGCCTTGGTGAGCCGGCTGGAGCACGCGGTGTACACGGTGCCCGCGTAGTGGCAGCCCCAGATGACCTCCAGGTACCGCTCGTGGTTCTCCATGCACAGGGCGACGTGGTCACCCGGCTTGATGCCGGCCTCACGGAGCACGTTCGCGAGACGCACCGCCGCCCTGTGGAGCTCGGAATACGTCGTGACCTTGCCCGTTGACGCCTGGATCACTGCGGGACGGTCGGGGGCTGATTCTGCATACACGCCTGGGAACATGCCCGAACGCTAACCGAATGACGGGAGTCACATCCCAGCCGGCCAGACCGGGAACCGGGCCCGGTCGCGGGTTGTCGTAAAGTCCGAGCGAGCAGCCCCAGTTCGACCACCACAGGAGCACACAGTGAGCACCCAGACCGTTGCCGCAGACGAAGCAACCATTGCAGCCCTCACCGACGAGTTGCTGGAGAAGCACCCCCCGAAGAACTGCACCGTCGTCGAGTTCCTCGGTGCGCAGTTCGACATGGGCCTCGCATGGGTGCACTTCCCGGTGGGACACGGCGGGCTCGGGGCCAACCCGAAGCACCAACGCGTGGTGAACGAGAAGCTGAGCGCTGCGGGAGCCCCGTTCTCGATGCCCCGCAACCCGATTGGCCACGGCATGTGCGGCCCGACCGTGGTGGAGTGGGGGAGTGACGAGCAGAAGAGGCGGTACCTGCGTCCGTTGTTCACCGGTGAGGAGGTCTGGTGCCAGCTGTTCTCGGAACCCGGCTCGGGCTCCGACTTCGCGGGCCTGTCGAGCAAGGGCGTACGTGACGGTGACGAGTGGGTGGTGAACGGCCAGAAGGTGTGGACCACCCTCGCGCACCGCGCGAAGTGGGGCCTGCTCGTGGTGCGCACCGACCCCGAGCAGGTCAAGCACCAGGGTCTCACGGCGTTCGTCGTGGACATGCTCGACCCCACCGTGGAGGTGCGACCGCTGCGCCAGATGACGGGCGAGGCCGAGTTCAACGAGGTGTACTTCACCGACACGCGCATCCCGGCACGCGAGATGCTCGGCAACCCTGGCGACGGATGGCGCGTCTCCCTCACCACGTTGATGAACGAGCGGGTGTCGATCGGCGGCACGATTCCCCAGCGCGGTTCGGGCACCATCTCGCATGCCATGAAGGTGTGGGAGGAGCTGCCCGCGGAACGTCGGGACGCGGCCACCCGGGATGAGCTGATGAAGCTGTGGATCAGGGCGGAACTGCTGCGGCTCACCAACATCCGCGCGAACCAGCAGCGCAAGATGGGCTCGCCCGGGCCCGAGGGCTCAATCGGCAAGATGGCGAGCGCCGACCTGAACAAGGACATCTACTCGTTCGCCATGAACATGATGGGTGCAGAAGCCCTTCTGTACGGCAGCTACGAGATGCTCCGCCCGGAGACGGCGATGGGCTACGACTCTCTGCAGAAGGCGTTCCTGCGCTCGCGTGCGAACTCGATCGAGGGCGGCACCTCCGAGGTGATGAAGAACATCCTCGGTGAGCGCGTGCTCGGTCTGCCCGGTGACGTCCGCGTGGACCGCGAGGTCTCGTGGAGCAAGGTGCCGCGCAACTAGCGGGGCACCGGGTGTTGGTGCCGCGCAACTAGCGGGGCACCGGGTGTTGGTGCCGCGCAACTAGGCGTTGGCGGAGAGCACGACACCGAGCCAGAAGACCCCGAGGGATGTGAGAAGGCCGACGGCGCCGCCGAGCGCGAGAGCGAGCTTGCTGCGTCCCGCCGAGTGCACGAGGGTTGCTGCCGCTGCGGTGCCGACGAGCAGAAGTTTCACGAACAGGGTGACCACGTAGGCATCGCCTTGCGCGGTCGGGTCGACCGCAACGAGATTCCACACGCCCGTCACCACCGCCACCGCGAATGCCGGCCACGCGATGCGCGCGAACGCCGCTGCGATCACTGGAAGCACCTCCCTGTTCGCGGCCCGGACCCGCGGGACCAGTCCCGCGAGCACGATCTGGCCGCCCACCCACACCGACGCGGCGAGCACATGGAGGAAGAGCCGGAGTGTCTCGAGCGTCGGGGAGATCATGGTTCAGAGTGCCCTGAGCACTGCACTCGCCGCAAGTGCGCGATCGTCGACGGAGGTGCGTGCGCCCGATCCGGCGCCAGTGAGAGCCGACACCGCGGTGCCCACCGCTGCCTGGAGGTCGCGGATGTTGCGCGGTGGCGGGAAGTACTCGTCCTCCTCGGTGACGTGGATCTCCTCTGTGCCGTCCCTCGGTGAAAGGCGGCTGATGACGTTCTCCACGAGTTCGTCGGGTGCGGAAGCCCCGGCTGTCACCCCGACGATGCCGTGCAGGTCGTCGGGTATCTCGTCGGCATCGTTCACTCGCAGCACCCGTGCGCAACCGGCCTCCACCGCCAGACGCTCGAGCGCGCGGGTGTTGGAGCTGTTGGCCGAGCCGATCACGACGAACGCATCCACCTGCGGTGCGATGTGCATGAGGGCGCTCTGTCGGTTGGTGGTGGCGAAGCAGAGATCGCTGCGGCCGGGCGTCCACACGTCGGGGAAACGTTCCCTCACGGCGACGGCGACCTCGTGCCACTCCCGGTGTGACAGCGTGGTCTGGGCGAGCATCGCCACCGGCTCGTCGAAAGCGGGGAGCCGGCGAACCTCGTCGACCGACTCGACCCGGCTGATGGACCCGGGTGCCACGGCCATCGTGCCCACTGCCTCCTCGTGCCCCTCGTGGCCCACGTAGATGATCCGGTAACCCTTTCCCGCCCGTGTCCTCACCTCGTGGTGCACCTTGGTGACGAGGGGGCACACGGCGTCCACCACGTAGCTGCCGCGGCGTCGTGCCGCCTCGACCACCTCGGGTGCCGACCCGTGCGCGCTCAGCATGATGGGGCTGCCCTCGGGCACCTCGGAGATGTCGTCGACGAACACCACTCCCTGCTCCCGGAAGCGCTCAACGACCACCTTGTTGTGCACGATCTCGTGGTAGCAGTACACGGGTTCGTCGTGGGTGCGCACCATCCATGCGAGTGCCTTGATGGCCATCTCGACTCCCGCGCAGAATCCCCGCGGCGAAGCGAGAAGCACCTTGTCCACGCCCATAACGAGCCTCAGGCTACTGACGGCGGGCCACGGGTAGCCTGACCACGGTGGACACCACCGCCGATCTCTCACCCGTCGTGGTGTCGGTGGACCCCGGTTCCGCAGCCGAGAGGGCCGGAGTCGTGCCCGGGGACGTGGTCCTGTCGGTGGGCGGAACAGTTCCGAGGGACGTGATCGAGTGGCACCGGCTCGTGGACGAGGCCGAGGTGGAGATGACGGTGTCGAGGGGCGGACTCGAGAGAAACCTCACGGTGAGACGGGAGCCGGGCACTCCCTTCGGCGTGTCCGTGTCGAGTGCCCTGTTCGACCGCGTGCAGCCCTGCGACAACCACTGCGAGTTCTGTTTCATCTACCAGCTGCCCAAGGGGATGCGCCGCAGCCTGTACACGAAGGACGACGACTACCGGCTCAGTTTTCTCTTCGGGAACTTCACCACGCTCACACGGTTCACCGAGGCCGACCTGGAGAGAATCGTCGACGAGCGGCTCTCGCCCCTGTACGTGAGCGTGCACGCTGTCGACCCCGACGTGAGGAGCGCGATGCTGCGCAACGAGCGCGGTGGGGTGAGCCTGAGGTGGCTGCGACAGATGCTCGACCACGGCATCGAGGCGAACCTCCAGATCGTGCTGTGCCCCGGGGTGAACGACAACGGCATCCTCGACGACACCCTGCTCGGCATCCTCGAGAGGTTCCCCGAGGTGTCGAATGTTGCCGTGGTGCCGTTGGGTCTCTCCCGCCACAACACCGAGGCACGGATGCGTGTCCACACCCCGGCGGAGGCCCTGGATGCGGTGCTGCGCATCGAGAAGTGGGCCGGCCGGTTCCGCGGCGTCCTCGGCCGGAGGGTGGTGCATGCCGCAGATGAGCTGTACCTGCGGGCCGGACTCGACGTGCCGACTGCCGACGCCTACGACGGTTTCGGCATGCTCGAGGACGGGGTGGGACTCGTGCGCTCCTTCGTCGAGGCCTTCGAGGGACGGCGCGATGACAGGACGCACAACGGTGGCGGATTCTTCTCGTCGGTTGATTCCACGGGGTACGTGAGAGCAGCGAACCCCGCCGTGGACACGGGCCTGCGCCGTGAGGCGGACCCGGTTGCGGTCTCGTTGTCGGCGGGCAGACGCCGCGCATCCACGGCGGCGCCGCGGATCGCCATCCTCACGGGTGAACTGGCTGCGGGCGTGATCGGGCCCTTGGTCGACGGGCGACCCGGTGTGGAGGTGCTGGCTGTGCGCAACGAGCACTTCGGCGGCAACACGGCAGTGGCGGGCCTCATGACCCATTCCGACATCGTGCGCACGTGCCGCACCCGGCCCGCGGACACGTTGTTCCTCCTCCCCGAGGTGTGCCTGAACGGCGGCCGGTTCCTTGACGGTGGCACAATCGATGAGCTCTCGTCGATGTTCACGGTGGAGGTCGTTCCAGCGTCCGGGGCGTACCTGCGCGGACTGCTGGACGCTCACGCAGGAGGAGCACAATGAGCGAGAACGCCACCCTGCCCACGGTCGTGATCGTGGGGCGTCCGAACGTGGGCAAGAGCACGTGGTTCAACCGGGTCGTGGGTGAACGTGCCGCAATCGTGGAGGACCGGCCCGGGGTCACCCGGGACCGAAACTCGCGTGTCGCGTCATGGCTCGACCGTGAGTTCCTGCTGGTCGACACGGGCGGCTGGCTGCCCTCGGGTGACGAACTCGACGACAAGGTCAGCCGTCAGGTGGAGGAGGCAGTGCGGACTGCCGACCTCGTGATCTTCATGGTGGATGCCACCGTGGGAGTCACCGATGACGACGAGGCAGTTGCCGCCTGGTTGAGGAGGGCTGAAGTGCCCGTGCTGCTCGCGGCCAACAAGGCCGACAGCGAACGCAAGGAAATGGACATGTGGGCGTTTCTCTCCCTTGGCCTCGGTGACCCGCACCCGGTGAGTGCACTCCACGGTCGACGCAGCGGCGACTTCCTCGATGTGGTGCTCGAGCACCTTCCCGACGCCGGGGAGGCTCCGGAGGAGAGCTCTGAGCGCGCACCCGAGATGCCCGATGCCCCGCGGGTGGCCATCGTCGGCCGGCCCAACGTGGGCAAGAGCACCCTGTTCAACCGCCTCGTCGGGGAGGACCGAGCAGTGGTCCACGACATGCCCGGCACCACGCGCGATGCCATCGACACGCTGGTGGAGACCGAGGACGGTCCGATCGTGTTCATCGACACCGCCGGCATGAGGCGACGCAGCCGCATCGACGACTCGGCCGAGTACTTCTCCCTCGTACGAGCGCTGCGTGCGATCGACGATGCGGATGTCGCGATGCTCGTGATCGACGCAACGGTCTCGGTGACCAGCCAGGACCAGCGCCTGGCCGAGCGGGTGGACGCGGCGGGCTGCCCGATCCTCGTTGTCCTGAACAAGTGGGAACTGCTGGATTCCGAGGCGCGCCGTGCGGTGGAGGCAGACCTCGCCCGTCTGCTGCACTTCGTGTCCGATTCGCCCGTGCTGAAGATCTCTGCCCTCACCGGCAAGGGAGTGCACAAGCTGCGGCCGGTTCTGAAGGAGGCCATCGAGCAGTACAGCCGCCGGGTGCCCACCAAGGACGTGAACCGCATCATCGAGGCTGCCCAGCAGCGCCAGCCCGCGGGTGGCGGTGCGAAGGTGCTGTATGCGGTGCAGGGAGCCACCGACCCGCCGACGTTCACCCTGTTCGTGAACCGCGAGCTGCCCAAGACGTACGTCCGGTACCTCGAGAGATGCATCCGGGAGGGTTTCGGGTTCGGGTCGGTGCCGCTCGTGATGCGCGTGCGCAGGAAGGGCGACTGACGTGCCCTGGTGCGAACCGTGCGCGAGGTACCTCACACAGTCCTCGGTGACCGCGGACGGTCGTTGCCCGTCGTGCCGGACCGAGATCGTGTTCACCACGGTGTCCGGCAAGCCGGTCACGGCCGACTCGCTGGACCTGCGGCAACTGGCGGGGGAGAAGGGCGAGAAGGTGCCATGGCACTTCACTCTTCTCGTGGCGCTCCTGTGTCTCTACATGGGCTGGAGGATCATCCAGTTGTTCGTGTAGGGCGCAGTGCGAGTTCCGACGCTGTAGCCTTGCAGTTCATTGCGGGCTGTGGCGCAGCTTGGTTAGCGCGCTTGTCTGGGGGACAAGAGGTCGTGGGTTCAAATCCCGCCAGCCCGACCATGTGCGGACGATTCGTCGGCAGGTTCGACACCTCTGATCTCATCGCAGAAATGCTCGCAGTGGAGCCTGACCTGCAGGTCACAGTCGACCCGGATGCGCCGGAACACACGGCCAACTTCAACACCGCCCCGACACAGGGATGCCTTGTGTTCACCTCAGAATCCGGCTCGGTCATCGTTCGCTCCGCACTGTGGGGTCTGGTGCCCGTGTGGGCGAAGGATTCCTCGGGAGCGGCCCGCATGATCAACGCCCGCTCGGAGACAATCACCGAGAAGCCCTCCTTCCGAAACCTCGTGCCACGGCACCGAGCCATCGTCCCCATGACGGGCTTCTACGAGTGGGACCGTACCGACCCGAAGGTGAAGAGGCCGTTCTTCGTGCCGAGGGCCGACGGACGGACGATGTGGACGGCGGGACTGTGGACCCACAGCCCTGCACTCGACGGACGGAAGTCTTTCTGCATCATCACCCGTGACAGCCGTGCGGACCTCGCCGAGATCCATGACCGCAGCCCCGTGCAGCTCACGATTGATGACGCCCTGTCATGGTTGTGCGACGACACGCCCCCGCTCGGGCTGCTGGCCCTCCCGGACCCGCCTGCCCTCGGCCCGTACGAGGTGTCGCGGAGGGTCAACTCGGTCCGCAACAACTCCGCCGACCTGCTCGAGCCCGTGGAGCCGGAATCGCTGTTCTAGTTGCGGAGCGCAGCGATGATGCGCGCTGCGTTGGCCTCGAGCGTTGCCCGGTCGACCGAAGCGGCCGCATTGGCGAAGCTCAGCTGCGACATGTCGTCCGTGGGGACGAGATGGATGTGGCAGTGGTTCACCTCGTACCCGGCGATGATGAGACCCACCCGCGCACAGGGAAACGCGCGCCGCAGTGCGTCAGCGACACGGTGCGACACCGCGAACAGGTGCGCGGCCAGTGCGGGCGGGGGGGCGACCCAGTGGGCGACCTCCTCGCGCGGCACCACCAGCACGTGTCCGTCAGCGAGCGGATTGATGCTGAGGAACACGACACACAGTTCGTCCTCGAGCACGAAAGTGCCCGGGATCTCGCGGTTGATGATGCGAGTGAAGATCGTGGTCATCCCATGTACCCCCCGGACACCTTGTACACGTCGCCGGTGCAGTAACCGGACTCCGGCCCGGCCAGGAACCGCACCATCTCGGCGATGTCGGTTGCCTCTCCCATGCGACCCATGCCGATGCGCATCACGATTCCCGCCTTCATCTGCTCGGAGAAGGGCGTGAGCAGCGGTGTGTCGATGTACCCGGGGCACACGGCGTTCACACGGATTCCGAGCGGCGCCACCTCGTCGGCCACCGACTTGGTGAGCGCGATGATGCCCGCCTTCGCCACCGAGTAATGGGGCGCACCCGCCGACGGCATGAGACCGAGGATGGAGGAGATGTTCACGATGGAGCCGCGGCGGCGCGGGGTCATGTGCCTCAGTGCCGCGCGCGTCCCGTGGAAGGCCCCATAGAGGTGGACACGGATCATGCGGTCCCAGTCCTCGTCGGTCATGTCGACGAGGTTGTTCATCGGCTCCCAGTCCTGCAGACGGTTCTCCACGCGTGCCATCGCGTTGGCAACGGAGCGGTCCATCTTGGAGGACACGTTCCGCGGCGCGATGCCGGCGTTGTTCACCATGATGTCGAGACGACCGAACTGCTCGACGGTGCGGTCGACTGCGGCATCCATCGCGGCCGGGTCGGTCACGTCGAAGGCAAAGCTGGCGCCGCCGAAGCGACCGGCGACAGAGGCGGCCGCGTCAGCATCGAGGTCGTTGATCACCACGATCGCGCCGTCGCGGGCAAGGCGTTCCGCGGAGGATGCCCCGAGGCCCGAGGCCCCACCGGTGATGAATGCGACCTGTCCCTCGAGCGCCAGTGCCATGCGGCGACCTTAGGTGACGGGGCGGTGGCGGCGTCTGTCCTGCCGCCGCGGATACTCTGCCTCTGTGGCGTCAGAAGGTCTGTTCTCGAGGGTCTGGACCGTGCCGAACCTCCTGACCGTGACGAGGCTCGCGCTCCTCCCCGTGTATGTGGTGTGGCTGGCCGACGGTCGCTACGTGGCCGCGGCGTGGTTCCTCGGGGCCCTGATGTGGACTGACTTCTTCGACGGCTGGATCGCGCGCCGGTTCGACCAGATGAGCGAACTCGGCAAGGTTCTCGACCCCATCGCGGACAGGGCGATCTTCGGGGTCGGAGTGGTCGCGGCAATCGCATACGACGGCCTTCCCGCCTGGTTCGGGGCGCTCGTGTTGTTCCGCGAGGGTGCCATCGCACTGATGATGGTGGGCGGGACCCTGCTCGGCATGGAGAGGTTTCCTGTCACCACCCTGGGCAAGAGGGCCACGTTCCTGATGATGTGCGCAGTGAGCTGGCTGATCCTCGGGGCCGGGGGTGGTTCGTGGACCGTGGCCCGCTGGATGGGTTGGACGGCGGCCGTGCCGGGCCTGCTCGCGTCGTACTGGACCTTCTTCCAGTACGTGCCTCTCGTGCGGCGGCACTTGTCAGCGGGCAGAGCGGCCAAACGACTACCGTGAGCACCGTGAGCGTTCCCTCCGACCTCCTGTACACGGCTGACCACGAGTGGGTGAGGGTCAACGGCGGCGTTGCCCGCATCGGCATCACCCACTACGCACAGGACGCGCTCGGGGACATCGTGTTCATCCAGCTGCCGACGGTGGGTGCGAAAGTGTCGGCGCAGGAGTCCTTCAGCGAGATCGAGAGCACGAAGTCGGTCAACGACGTGTATGCCCCGCTGGCCGGCACGGTCACCGCGTCGAACGAGGCATTGTCGGCGACCCCCGAGCTGCTGAACTCCGACCCGTACGGTGACGGCTGGATCTGCGAGATCACCCTGGATGACCCGTCGACGGACGGTCTCATGGGTGCCGACGAGTACTCGCGCCTCATCGGCTGATGTCCTACGTGTTCTGCAACCGCTGCGGGCACCGCAACCCGCCCACCAGCAGCTTCTGCAGCGCGTGCGGTTCCGTCCTCGACAACATCGACGACCGCACCATCACGCTCACGAAGGTCGACCCCCTCATGGACGCGCCGGGCACGGCTGACGACGTGACGGTTGACCTCGGCCACATCCCTGACGGCGAGGCGGTGCTGGTGGAGCGTGGCGGCGACGGGGAGGGTGACTGGTTCTCCCTGCGCACCCAGGTCACCACCATCGGCAGGCACCCGGAGTCCGACATCGTGCTCGACGACATCACGGTGAGCCGGCGCCACAGCGAGATCCGGTTGGTCGACGGCCGTTACGTGGTGAGCGATGCCGGGTCGCTGAACGGCACCTACGTGAACCAGCAGCGTGTCGACACGGCGGTGCTGTCCCAGGGCGACGAACTCCAGGTCGGGAAGTTCCATCTCGTCTTCCTGCAGCGCGCCGGGGGACCGCGGTGAACGAACGGGATTACCTGTCAATCGGCGAGGTGCTGGCCGCCCTGCTCGAGGAGTTTCCCGACGTCACCATCTCGAAGATCCGTTTCCTCGAGAGCCAGGGACTGATCGCGCCCGAACGAACCCCGTCGGGTTACCGGAAGTTCACGGAGACCGAGGTCGACCGCCTGCGTGTGATCCTGCGGGAGCAACGCGCCCACTACCTGCCGTTGCGTGTCATCAAGGACCGACTGGACGACGAAACCAGTGACATCAGCCGAGAGCTCAAACTTGTGTCCGACGGTGTCATCCGCAGTGACGCCCACCCTGCCGCGCGGGCAGCAATCCCGAGGGGTCCGGCGGGCAGTCCGCAGCCGCAGCCGCAGCAGGGCGAGGCGAGGGAACAACGGCGGATCGCCCGCCGCCACGCCGATGAGACGGAGTCACTGCCCCGGGATGCGCTCCTGAAGCGTGTCTCAATCTCACCCGAGTTCCTGAAGGAGCTCGAACAGGCCGGCCTCGTGTCGGGGCACGACGTGGGCGACACGACGTTCTTCGAACCGCACTCCGTCGAGGTGGCACGCACGGCGGCGCGGTTCCAGGAGCTGGGTATCGATGTCAGGCATCTGCGTGCATGGAAAGCCTCCACCGACCGCGAACTCAGCCTCTTCGAGCAGCGCATACTGCCGTTGCTGATGCAGCGCAACCCTGCGTCCCGCAGCGAGGCCATCGCGATGCTGGACGAACTGGTCGGTCTCGGCGGCGTGATGCGGGCCGCCATTCTCGCGCGCGAGACCGCGCGCCTCGTCGAACCGCGCTGATCATGAGATCGATGTCGGTGCGCCGGGTCGAACGGGACCGTTCGACGAACAGCTGGATCGTCACACTCCGCGAGACGGAGACGTCGCGGAGACAGTTCGACATCTTCGTGGGTGCACAGGAGGGGCTGGTCCTGCGGTTGCTGCTCGACGGTGAGACGACACCACGGCCGCTGTCACACGATCTGTTCGTGATGACCCTCGAGCGGCTCGGCGTGGGGGTCAAGCACGTCGTCCTGACACATGTGAACGACCGCACCTTCTTCGCGGAGCTGGTCCTGGCGAAGATGGCTCCGGACTCCGCCGCCCCGGGGACGGACGGGGGAGAGGACACCGTGGTGTCGTGCCGTCCGTCCGACGGGCTGGCCATCGCCCTGCGCGCGAACGCCCCCGTGTACGCGCGTGAGGAGCTGCTGGACGAGGTGGGCAGGGAACCGGAGGACACCGGCGAGGATTCCGCCGAGATCCTGGATGAGTTCCGTGATTTCATCGAGAACATCAGCCCCGAGGATTTCGACATCTGACCCCTTGCGGACCCGCCGCGGGGGACGTAGCGTCTTTCACCTGCGTAGTTACCGTTCTGTAACCATGCAACGGACCGACAGGGAGTCACCGTGAGGGACATGACATTCAGCGGCAAGTCCGCAGCCGACATTGTGGGCATCACCTACCGTCAGCTCGACTACTGGGCACGCACCAACCTCATCCGCCCGACCGCTGCCGACGCAACAGGGAGCGGTTCGCGCCGTCGTTACACCTACAAGGACCTGCTCGAACTGAAGGTCGTCAAGCGCCTGCTGGATTCGGGCATCAAGCTCACGAACGTGCGCGACGTGTTCGCCTACATGCGTGAGCACGTCGACACCGAGATCAGCAGCGCCCACATCGTCATCGACGGCTCCAGCGTGGTCCTCTGCGACGGCGAGAACCTGATCGATGTGCTCCGCCACGGCCAGGGCGTCCTCAACGTCCTCCCGCTCGCGGGTGTGAAGGATGAGGTCGACCGCCGCATCATCCTCATGGAGGAGCGCGGCAACGGGGAGGGCGCGGAGGGCGATGCCGACCGACGCGCCGTCTGAGCCCCGGCTGTCGCCACTCGACTCCTCCCACCGCGCACTGGGCGCGAAGATGGTGCCGTTCGGCGGCTGGGACATGCCGATTGCGTACCCCACCGGAACCCTCGCTGAACACACTGCGTGCCGCACCTCGTGCGCCCTCTTCGACGTGAGCCACCTCGGGACGGTGCGCGTGGAGGGGCCCGCCGCGTTCGCGTCGCTGCAGGCCTCGCTCACGAACGACCTCTCCCGCGTGGAGCCGGGAAGGGCCCAGTACACGCACCTGCTCGACGAGAATGACGCGTCGGTGCTGGACGACATCATCGTGTGGTGGGTGGCACCGGACGTGTTCGACGTCATGCCGAACGCCTCCAACACCGACAGGGTGGTGACTGCCATCGGGGGCACCGACACAACTGCCTCCCGTGCCGTCATCGCGGTGCAGGGCCCGAGGGCTCGGGCCACGGTGTCGCGGGTGTCCGCCGAGGCGGCAGCGGTCGGCCGGTTCAGGGTTCAGCAGATCACGATCGAGGGCGTCCCGTGCACCGTTGCTGGCACCGGATACACGGGGGAGGACGGCGTGGAGATCGCGGTGCCGACAGCGCACGCTGCGGGCCTGTGGGACGCGCTGGTGGCCGCGGGAGGCACCCCGGCGGGCCTCGGCGCCCGTGACACACTGCGCCTCGAGGCCGGGCTCCCGTTGCACGGCCACGAACTGGGCGCGGGGATCACGCCGCTCCAGGCCGGACTCGAGTGGGTGGTGGCGTGGGGCAAGACCGACTTCCGCGGCAGGGCGGCCCTCGAGGCCGAGAAGATGCGCGGCCCGGCCCGCCGGCTGATGGGCCTCTCGGTGGAGGGCAGGAGGCCCGCGCGGGAGGGGACCTCAGTTCTCGACCGGACGGGCACGGTTGTCGGAACCGTCACGAGCGGCAACTTCTCGCCGACTCTCGGTCACTGCATCGCGATGGCGTTCCTGCCACCGTCGATGTCGACGGGCGACCAACTCCAACTCGACGTGCGGGGAACCCTTCTCCCCGCGGTCGTCAGCCCGCTTCCGTTCGTGTCGAAGAAGAAGGGGCCGTAGAGGCCGGTCCGCTCTGCCACGGTGCGCGGAGGCCGAAGAACCCCCCGGCATTCTCGGCAAGGGTGACGAGGGGGGAGAGGCGCTTCGTCAGTTCCCCGAGTGATGCCGCGATCTCTCCCATCGAGGCGGCGGCGTTCATGGCACTCCCCACCTGGGGCATCATCCTGCGGAGCGGCTCCTCCACCTCGTCGAGCAGGGCGTTCACCCGCGTGGTGGTGCGGTTCAGGTTGTCGACGGTGGAGGCCAGATTCTCGAGAATCGTGATGAGGGACTCCGTGGTGCGTCGCGACACGTCCACCGCCCGTGAGGCGAGGTCGATGGGGTCGAGGGTCGAGGCGAGTGCCAGCAGTTGCTCGATGGGGTTCGACTGCCGGTTGTCGCTCACGCCGACACGGTACCCGACAGCGACTCTGCGTATTCCTGGATGGGGCCGCAGGTGCACACCAGGTTGCGGTCACCGTAGGCAGCGTCGATGCGGCTCACCGGCGGGAAGTAGCCCCTGGCACGGAGCCCTGGGAGCGGGTAAAGAGCGGTGTCCCGGTCGTAGCCGCGGTTCCACTCTCCGACCACGTCCTCCACGGTGTGGGGCGCATGGCGCATGGGGCTGTCCTCTGCGTTGATGCGGCCGGAACGGACATCGGAGATCTCCGAGGCAATCGAGGCCATGGCATCGCAGAATCGGTTGAGTTCCGCCAGGGGTTCGCTCTCGGTCGGCTCGACCATGAGGGTGTTCGCCACGGGGAAGCTCATGGTCGGGGCGTGGAAACAGTGGTCCATCAGGCGCTTTGCCACGTCATCCACCGTGAGCCCCGTTCCCTTCAGCACCTCGGCGACGTTCAGAATGCACTCGTGCGCAACCGTGCCGTTGCGCCCGGTGTAGAGCACCGGGAAGGTGTCCTTCAGCCGGGCGGCCACGTAGTTGGCGGCGAGGATGGCATCCTCCGTGGCACGACGCAGACCGTCGGGTCCCATCATCGTGATGTACACCCAGGGGATCCCGAGAATGGATGCCGACCCGTGTTCGGCGGCCGACACAGGGCCCACGGGTGAGTTCCCGCCCACGGGACTCCCGGGGAGGAAGTCCGCCAGGTGTGCACGCACGGCCACCGGGCCCACGCCTGGACCGCCGCCGCCGTGCGGGATGCAGAAGGTCTTGTGGAGATTCAGGTGGCTGACGTCGGCGCCGAACTTCCCGGGCTGGGCGAGGCCGACAAGCGCATTCAGGTTCGCGCCGTCCACGTACACCTGGCCGCCGTGTTCATGGACCACGGCGCAGATGTCGGTGACGGCCTCCTCGAACACCCCGTGGGTGGACGGGTAGGTGATCATCACCGCGGCCAGTGTGTCGCCCGCGGCTGATGCCTTGGTGCGGAGGTCGTCGATGTCGACATTGCCGTTCGCGTCGCACCGCACCGGGACAACCTTCATCCCTGCCATGACGGCACTGGCCGCATTTGTGCCGTGCGCACTCTCGGGAATCAGGCACACCGTGCGCTGGATGTCCCCGCGTGAACGGTGGTAGCCGCGGATGGCGAGGAGACCTGCGAACTCACCCTGGCTGCCCGCGTTCGGCTGGAGGCTCACGGCGTCGTAACCCGTGACGGCCACGAGCATCTGCTCCAGTTGCTCGACCACCCGTCTCATGCCTGCGGTCTCGTCGTCGGGCGCGTACGGATGCACCGAGGAGAACTCCTGCCAGGTCACCGGCTCCATCTCGGTGGTGGAGTTCAGCTTCATCGTGCACGACCCGAGCGGGATCATCGTGCGGTCGAGAGCAAGGTCCTTGTCGGCGAGGCGACGGAGGTAACGCAGCATCGCGTGCTCGGACCGGTGCGAGTGGAACACGGTCTGCGACATGAAGTCATCGCTCCGTTCGAAAGAGCCGGGGAGTGCAGTGCCGTCGGTGAACACGGGGGAAGGGCACCCGAGTGACTCCACGAGCCCCGTCACCTCGTGCACCGTGGCGGCCTCGTCGAGGCTGAAGGCAACAGAGTCGTTCGAGAGGCGCCTGATGTTGTAGCCCGCCACGCGCGCGGCGGTCACGAGAGAATCCGCATCGACGCCGTCGATGGCGCCGGTGTCGAAGAACGCGGAATGGCGCACCGAGAGTCCACCTGCCCGCAGCGCTGCAGCCGCCGCGGCGGCCCGGGAGGCCCCGGAGGGCGCGGACCTGGTGGACCTGGTGGACCTGGTGGACCTGGTGGACCCCGCGGTGGCGGCCCTCGTGT